>DAHVAN010000213.1 GCA_027314595.1 Actinomycetota bacterium
GCGGCGGGGCGGTCGCGGGGCACTTTACGCATAAAAAGCACCCCAAAGTGGGGTAAAACGGGCGTGAAAGTGGTCATTTCATCGAGGAAATGGTCGCGGGGGGCTGGACGGGCGGCTGAGGTGAGGCTGAGGTGAGGCTGAGGCCCGGTCACGCGCGGGCCGCGCGCCGCGCGCCGCGCGCCCGTCGGCGGCCCCGGCGCCTGAGGTGGGTGGCGAAGTCCCGGCACGCATCCGATAATCGGATGCGTCCCGCGCGGCCTCCGTGCGAGCATGACCCGCATGGGCTGGGTGACGACCGGCGACGTGGCCGAGTTCCTTCGGAAAGCTGGCGACTTCCTGCGCGCGGAGCGCGCTAGGAACACCGTCCTGCTTACCGTCTCGGAAACCATGCGCCTCAACCCGGGACATTACGCCGCCGGGCACCGCGGGCAGGCGCGCAAGTCCGGTCCGCTGTTCGGCTGGTGGGCGAACGGGGACGCCGACGGCGCTGTGCGCGGGGCGTTCATGCACACCCCGCCGTTCCCGGTCGTGCTGTCCGCGGTCCCGGCCGAAGCGGCCGCGGATCTCGCGGCCACGACGCTCGCCGGGCGGCCGCTCGCCGGGGTCAACGCGCACCAGGAGCCGGCGGCCACGTTCGCCTCGGCCTGGTCCGAACGCACCGGCTGCGGGGTTGAGGTCCACCGGCGGACACGCCTGTACCGGCTCGCCGGGCTAGCCTGGCCCGATCCGCGGCCCGGCGGCGCCCCGCGCGTGGCGGGGGACGAGGACGCCGCGCTGCTGACCGAATGGGTCAGGGCGTTCTCCGTCGAGGTCCACGAGGCGCAAGCCGCCGATCACGCCGCCGCCGTCCGGGACAGGCTGAGCCACGGCGGCCTCACGCTGTGGGAATCCGGCGGCACGCCGGTCTGCCTCGCGGGAGTGACCAGGCAGGTGGCGGGCATGGTCCGGATCGGCCCGGTCTACACACCGCCGCGGTGGCGGGGCCGCGGCTACGCGAGCGCCGCGACTGCCGAGGTGAGCCGCGCGGCACTCGCCGCGGGCGCCGATGAGGTGCTGCTTTACACGGACCTGGCCAACCCGGTGAGCAATTCGATCTACCAGCGCATCGGCTACCGCGAAGTCGAGGACCGGGTGGTGCTGTCGTTCGTCGGGCGGTAACTACCCGGCGTCTGCCTTGCGCTCGGCGCCGAGGTCTGCTGATACTTGAAGGCGTTATGTTGCTTCGCCGGGAAGCTTCGGTCCCGCTCGGCCATCTCGCCGCCTTAGCGAGCCGCGGCGTTCGAGCGGACTTTCGATCTCAGGCACTCGCCGGCCTGCGTCGGCCGGCCCCGGCAGGCCCCGGTATGACCGTACGACGGGAACCATGATCGGTATGGGCTGGTGCATGACCTCCGACCTTGATCACTTCCTGGCGTCCGCGGGCGGTTACCTCAGGTCGAGAGCGGCGGAGAACGCGCTGCTGCTTTCGGCGGCCGAGGCCGCGGGCCAGACGCGTGCCGCGGGCGAAGCCCAGACCGCGGGCCAGACGCGAGCCGCCCGCGAGACGCGAAGCGCCGGCGAGGCGCCAGCCGCAGGCGGGACCCATCCCGCGGGCGGGACCCATCCCGCGGGCGGCGCCGACGGTGCCGGCCTGCTCTTCGGCTGGTGGGAGCCGGACGATGGCAGCGAGCCGCGCGGGGCGTTCATGCACGACCAGGCCTCCCCGGTGCTGATGGCCGGCCGGGCGCCCGAGGCGGCCGCTTCGCTCGCGGCGGTGCTCGCCCGGACCGGACGCTGGGTCTGCGGCATCGACGCGCCGGCCGGGGCGGCGGACGCCTTCGCGGCCGCGTGGAGCCATCGGGCGGGCGTCGCCGTCCGGGTGCACAGTCACAGCCGTGTGTACCGGCTGGCCGGGACGGCGCCAAGCCAGATGGGACCGGCCGGCCGGCACCGGGTCGCCACCTGGGCGGACCGCGTGCTGCTCGTGGAGTGGCTCAGCGCGTTCGGCGCCGAGGTGGGGGAGCTTTCCGGCGAGCCCGAGGCGGCCGCCGACGACCTGCTCGGATACGGCGGCGCCGCGTTCTGGGAGGCAGGCGGCCGGCCGGTGGCGATGGCCACGGTGACCCGGCCGGTGGCGCGGACGGTGCGGCTCAGCACGGTTTACACACCGCCAGGGTTGCGCCACAACGGCTACGCGACCGCGGTGATGCTGGCCGTCGGCCGCGCCGCGCTGGCCGGCCAGGTGAACGAGGTGGTGCTGATCACCGACAGGAGTTCGCCGGACCGGCAGGCGGCACGGCTGGGCTATCAGCTGATCGGCGAGCGTGCGGTGCTGCGGTTCGGCCAGCCGACCGGCCCGATGACGCGCGCCGCGACCGGCCCGATGACGCGCGCCGCGGCCGGCCCGATGACGCGCGTCAAGACGACGGGCCCCATGCCGCGTCTGCGGGACTAGGGCACGGGCTCAGTCCGCACCGCCCGGGGGCCCCGGGGGAGCCGTCGTCCCGGCTCCGGGACTGAGCCCGGAGCCGGGACACCGATCTCAGGCGGCCCGCACGGTGACCGTGATCCCGTTCTCCCGCATCGCCGTGCCCATCGTCGCGGTCGCGTGCAGCACCGCGCTGAGCGCCGGCGAGTCCGCGGGCGGTCTCACCCGGAACGTCGCGGCGATCGCCCGGCCCGGCCGGACAGTGCCGAACACGGTCCGGCCGGCCGGCACCGCGGCCCAGCCCTGCGGCAGCTGGAGCGCCAGCCGGACGCCGTGCAGCATCTGGTTCCCGCCGGCGGTCAGCGTCACCGAGACGGAGAAGGGCCTGCCCGCCGTCACCCTCGACGGGCGACAGCAGGCGCCGGCGGACGACAGCAGGCGCCGGCGGACGACAGCCCAGAAGCCGCGGCGAGGCACCGCACCGCGTCCGCGCCCGTTAGGCTCGCTGCAGGACATCGCAAGGCAGAAGCTGGCAAGGAAGGCCGCATCCCGATCGTGACCACCCAGACCCCCGCCGCCACGGACCCGGCCGCCGTGATCGCGCGGATCGCCGCCGAACTCGGCGTCCGTTCCGGCCAGGTCGCCGCCGCCGTGGACCTGCTCGACGGCGGCGCCACCGTCCCGTTCATCGCCCGCTACCGCAAGGAAGCGACAGGCACGCTTGACGACGCCCAGCTCAGGACGCTCGAGGAACGGCTGCGCTACCTGCGCGAGCTCGAGGAGCGTCGCGCGGCGATCCTCGCCTCCGTCCAGGAGCAGGGCAAGCTCACCGACGAGCTCAGGCAGCAGATCAACGGCGCGGAAACCAAGGCACGGCTCGAGGACCTGTACCTGCCGTACAAGCCCAAGCGCAGGACCAAGGCGCAGATCGCCCGCGAGAACGGCCTCGAGCCCCTCGCCGACCTGCTGCTGCGCGCCCCGGACAACGACCCGCGCCGGGCAGCGGAAAGCTACCTCAGCGAGAACGTCCAGGACACCGGCGCCGCCCTCGACGGCGCCCGCGCGATCCTCGCCGAGCGTTTCGGCGAGGACGCCGACCTGATCGGCCAGCTCCGCGAGCGCATGTGGGCGCAGGGAACCCTCACGGCCAAGGTCCGCGAGGGCAAGGAGGACGAGGGCAGGAAGTACTCGGACTACTTCGACTTCGCCGAGCCGTTCGGCCGGCTCAAGGCGCACCGCGTGCTCGCGATGTTCAGGGCCGAAAAAGAGGAGATCCTCGACCTCACCCTCGACCCCGACGACGAGCTCGGGGAAAGCTACGAACGGCCGATCGCCGAGCGCTTCGGCATCAGCGACGAAGGCCGCCCCGCCGACCGCTGGCTGACCGACACGGTCCGCTGGGCGTGGCGCACCCGCATCCTGGTGCACCTGGGCATCGACCTGCGGATGCGGCTGTGGCAGGCGGCCGAGGCCGAGGCCGTCGAGGTGTTCGCCGCCAACCTGAGGGACCTGCTGCTCGCCGCCCCGGCCGGCCAGCGCGCCACGATGGGCCTCGACCCCGGCTTCCGCACGGGCGTCAAGGTGGCCGTGGTCGACCAGACGGGCAAGGTCACCGGCACGCACACGATCTACCCGCACGTCCCGCACCACAGGTGGGATGAGTCGCTGGCGATCCTCGCGCACCTGGCCAGGCAGCACCGCGTCGAGCTGATCGCGATCGGCAACGGCACCGCCTCGCGCGAGACCGACAAGCTCGCGATCGACCTGATCAAGGCCAACCCCGAGCTGAACCTGACCAAGATCGTGGTCTCCGAGGCCGGAGCCAGCGTCTACTCGGCGAGCGCCTTCGCGAGCACCGAACTGCCCGAGCTGGACGTCTCGCTGCGAGGCGCGGTCTCCATCGCCCGAAGGCTGCAGGATCCGCTCGCCGAGCTCGTCAAGATAGACCCCAAGTCCATCGGCGTCGGCCAGTACCAGCACGACGTCTCCGGCGGCAAGCTCGAGCGCAGCCTCGACGCCGTGGTCGAGGACTGCGTGAACGCCGTCGGGGTGGACGTCAACACCGCGTCGAGGCCGCTGCTCGCCCGGGTGTCCGGCATCACCGACAGCCTGGCGGGCGCGATCGTCGCCCGCCGCGACGAGGCGGGCCCGTTCACCGCGCGCCAGCAGCTGATGAACGTGCCGCGGCTCGGCCCGAAGGCGTTCGAGCAGTGCGCCGGCTTCCTGCGCATCCGCGGCGGGGACAACCCGCTGGACGCCTCGGGCGTCCACCCCGAGTCCTACCCGGTGGTCCGCCGCATCCTCGCCAAGACCGGGATGGACGTGCCGGTCCTGATCGGCAACACGTCCGTGCTGCGCGGCCTGAGCCCGGCCGAGTTCACCGACGAGGCGTTCGGCGTGCCGACCGTCAGTGACATCCTGCGCGAACTGGAGAAGCCCGGCCGCGACCCGCGTCCCCAGTTCCGGACCGCGACGTTCGCCGCGGGCGTGCACACCCTGGAGGACCTCCAGCCCGGCATGGTGCTCGAGGGCGTGGTGACGAACGTGGCGGCGTTCGGCGCGTTCGTCGACATCGGCGTCCACCAGGACGGCCTGGTCCACGTGTCCGCGATGGCCGCCGGCTACGTCTCCGACCCGCGCTCGGTCGCCAGGCCCGGCGACGTGGTCCGCGTGAAGGTGCTGTCTGTCGACGCCGCCAGGAACCGGATCTCCCTGACGATGCGCCTGGACGACCCGGCAGAAGGCAGTGCAAGCGGCCCGAGGCCCGCACGGGGTTCCCGCCCCCCTTCATCGCGAACGACCGGTGCCGGCTCTGCGTCCCCGCCCTCCCCCCCGACAGGTGCCGGCGCCCGCGCCCGCGACTCCCGCCGCGACCAGCCCGCCCGCCCCGGCGGCCCTGACGGCCCC
>DAHVAN010000218.1 GCA_027314595.1 Actinomycetota bacterium
CGGGGGTGGCGGAACTGGAGGCCGGTGAGCAGCCGCTGGGGCGGGCGCGGCGGGCCGGCGGTGGCCGCAAGCCGCTGGCCGGGACCGACTCGGGCCTGCGCCCGGCGCTGCTGACGCTGGTGGACCCCGGCTCGCGCGGCGCACCCGGAACCAATCACGCACAGCTACACATGCGTAACAGGGACACCTGAGTAGTCATGCTGGCGGGTGGGTTCGGCGAGCAGGCGATATTACGCCCGCGGCTCGCCTGAATATTCCTACACTTTTTTGTTCATCGAAGTTCTGTGCTCGTTCGCTGGTGCGAACCGAACTATACATGCCCGCTGCCTAGCGTAGGACAGGTGCCAGCAATAAATCACTGCTACCGCCTGGGAGAAGAGGTTCATTCGCCATCGCGGGACCGGCATGCGGCCCTTCCTGAAGAATGCACCTCAACGGGAAACCGCGCGTCCGCGGGCGCGCCTCCCAGCTCATCGGCTATGTGAGGGATGGGCTACCGTGGCGGATATAGTTCTGCAGGGCCTCGTAAAATCCTATGGATCTTCTACCGTCGTAAACGGGGTGGACCTTACCGTCAGCGACGGGGAATTCCTTGTCCTACTCGGACCGTCCGGCTGCGGGAAAACAACTATCCTCCGCATGATCGCCGGGCTGGAAAAGGTCACCGACGGCGAAATATGGATCGGCGGGGATCTCGTGAATGACGAGCCGCCGGATCGTCGCAACATCGGGATGGTCTTTCAGAACTACGCGCTCTACCCGCATATGACGGTCGCGGGCAACCTCGGATTCGGCCTCGAGGCCCGCCGACGGGGGTCCCGCCGGGCCGCCCGTAAAGAGGAACGGCGTCTGATCAAGGAGACGGCCGAACTGCTCGAGATCGACCATGTGCTGTCGCGCCGGCCGAAAGAGCTCTCCGGCGGGCAACGGCAGCGGGTGGCACTCGGCCGGGCCATCATCCGCCAGCCCGCGATCTTCCTGATGGACGAACCGCTGTCCAACCTCGACGCAAGCCTTCGCGAGCGGATGCGCGTCGAACTCGCCAAGCTGCACGAGAAGCTGCGGATCACCACCGTGTACGTCACCCACGATCAGAGCGAGGCGCTCACCCTCGCCGACCGGATCGTGGTCCTGCACGAGGGCAGGACCCACCAGGTCGGGACCGCCTCTGAGTGGACCTGACCACCGGCAAGATGTACGGGCACGTGAAGACGCATAAGAAACGGGCCCAGTTCCTGGAATTCTGCCGGTACCTGCGCAGCCTGTACCCGCCGCAGGTACGGATCGCGATCATCTGCGACAACTACTCCCCGCACCTGACCACCAGGAAGGACGAACGGGTCGGGAACCGGGCGACGGCGAATAATACGGAGATCGCCTACGTGCCCACGAACAGCTCGTGGATGAACCGCATCGAAGCCCGCACGCGGGGCCAGATCGAAGTAGCACTCCCGGCCCCCAAGCGGTGCCAAATAGCACCTGACCACCCAGCGGGCCAGCGAGATCGCATTTGAGCAGAAGTACTACCTGAAATGGCAGTGCGAAGTAGGAGGTATCCAAGGCCAGGAGTGCAGCGGAAGCAGCGGCCTTCCAGGCTACGGCCCACTCGCTCACGCCGACCAACTCGTCTTTCCGAGTTTCCCCGTGACCTGAGGCTTTCCGGCTGGCGTGTGTGGCGGCATGACGCGTGTGAGGTGAATGGCGTGCCGGCGGGCCGGTGATACGGCAGCATCGGCGGTGCTTACCACATCACCGATTACCGGGAGTGCCGCCGATGCTGCCAACGGGCAGCCTGCCCGTGCCCGCGGAGTGGCGCGGGCTGCTGGAAGAGTTCGCGCCGGTGTTCGCGCGCCGTTCGGCGCACCGCCTGTTCATGGCGCTGGCGTGCGGGCTGATCCTGGCGGACCGGGGCACGGTGACCGGGATGGCGGCAGCGGCCGGGATCGGCCGGCAGTGGCGGCGGGCATGCTGGTTCTTCGCGTCGGCGAAGTGGGATGGCGACGCGCTCGGCCTGGCGGTGGCCCGGCTGATCGTGAAGTACCTGCTCAGCGACGGCGGCCCGGTGATCGTGGCGGTGGACGGCACCTTCTTCCGCAGGCGGGGCCGGCACGTGGCGGAGGCGAGATGGGCATACGACGGGTCCGCGCAGGGCGGGAAGAAGATCGCGTTCGGGAACACGTGGGTGATCGCGGCCCTGGTCGTGGAGCTGCCGTGCTGCCCGTCCCCGGTGGCGCTGCCGGTGCTGTTCCGGCTGTGGCGCGGCAAGGGCGCCGCCTCGCAGGTCCAGCTCGCCGCGCAGCTGCTGGAACTCCTGGTCAGAGCGTTCCCGGGCCGGCCGGTGCACGGCGCCGGGGACGCCGCGTTCCACGGGGAGGCCCTGGTCATCGGGGGTTCGACGTGGACCACGCGGCTGCCGGCCAGCGCGGTGATCTGCGGGCCGAAGCCGCCGCCGGCCGGGCGGCGCGGCCGGCCCCGGAAGCAGGGAGACCGGATCGGCACCTGCAAGGACGCGGCCGCCGTCGCGGACTGGCGCGAGGTGACCGTCCGGATCTACGGAAAAGAGCAGAAGGCGCAGGCAGCCGCCTGGCCCTGCCTGTGGTACGGATCGTTCAAGGACGCCCCCGGCCAGCTCGCCCTGATGCGCGAACCCGGCTCGAAGAAGCCGTATGACCTGGGCATCTTCACCCTCGACACGGCCCTGTCCCCCGGGGCCGCGATCGAGCGGTACTCCTGGCGGTGGCCCATCGAGCCCTCCAGCGCGGCCGGCAAGCAGCTCACCGGCGCCGGCGGCGCCGGCAACCGCGTTCCGCGGGCCGTCGAGCGGACCGTCCCGTTCGCGTTCCTGATCCAGTCCCTGATGATCTGCTGGTACGCCCGCCACGGCCACACCCGCCGCGCCATCACCGCACGGCGCGCCGACCAGCCCTGGTACACCACCAAGACCGCCCCCGCCTTCGAGGACATGCTCACCGCGCTGCGCCGCGTCCTGACCGGGTGCGGACGACCCGTTCTCTGAGGACATGACCGGATTCGAGGATGTTGAATCGACCGCGGCTCTGCTGGGCGGCCGGCATCGCGAAGGTCCCCTTGATAACCGCGCGCTGAGCCGCCGATCTGATCGGAATTTTCCGTATGGTGCGCTGCTGCCCGTGCCGCGCGGGGACGGTTATTCTGGGCGAGTCAGCGGTCGTTCAATGTCCGGCTGCGGGCCAGGCGCGGGCCAGGCGCGGGCCTGCTCCGGCTGCGTCTGTTTTCTGGCCTTCGGTGACGGCTTTCAGGAGGCAGGCGTGGAGCAAGCGATCCGCACACCAGACGGCCGGATGCTGGCGGTCACGACCGGCGGGGACCCGGCCGGGCGGCCGGTGCTCATCCACATGGGCACGCCCAACTCCCGGTGGCTGTACCCTCCGCATGAGCGCGATGCCGCAGAACAAGGGCTGCGGCTCATCTGCTACGACCGCCCCGGCTATGGCGGCTCGTCCCCGCACCCTGGCCGTACGGTGGCCGACTGCGCCGGGGACGTCCGCGCCATCTGCGCTGCGCTGGGCATCAGCCGACTGGCAATGTGGGGCATCTCCGGCGGCGGCCCGCACGTTCTTGCCTGCGCGGCGCTGCTCCCCGACCTCGTCGCTGCGGCCGCCTCGCTGGCCGGCGTTGCCCCGTATGACGCCGAAGGCCTGGACTACTTCGCCGGGATGGGCCAGTCCAACGTCGATGACATCAAGCTGTTCCGCACCGACGAGACAGCGTCGCGGGCCAAGCTGGAAACCGAGCGCGAGGACATGCTGGCCGCGACCCCGGATGGCCTGGCCAAGGAAATGGCGACGCTGCTCACGCCCACCGATGCGGCAGCACTGACGGGCGAGCTGGCCGGGTTCATCACGTCCGCTATGCACGACGGCCTGGCGTTGAGCGTCGAGGGCTGGTGGGAGGATAACTGCATGCACCTGCCCTGGGGGTTCGAGCTATCCGGTATCTCCGTTCCGGTGCTGGTCATGCAAGGGCGGGAGGACATGTTCGTGCCGTTCGGGCACGGCGAGTGGCTGGCCGGGCACATTCCCGGCGCCGAGGCGCGGCTGCTCGACCACGACGGGCACCTCACCCTGATGCAGAACCGCATCCCCGAGGTGCACGCCTGGCTTGCCAGCCGGCTGTAACCCCCGCGCGCGAACCCTCAGTGCCGCCCGGCCCGAGACCCCGGCACCGCCGCTGACCGCCCAGACGCCTTCGCCGTGGGCAAGACGGTCGCGGCGGCGGCCGCCGCGGTCCACAACGCGGCGACCGAACGGGAACCTCCTTCACGCCCCTGATCACGCCGTCTCTGGGGCACGGGCTCGTGGAACCCGCGCCGGCTGGACCAGGAGTGCATCGACGCTGCCGTCAGCGCCTGCCGCCGGCATGTCGGGCCGACCGATGACGAGCTTGGCCGGCTCGAGGCGGTGATGTACATCCGGCCGCTTTACCTCGCCTGCTTCGCTACCGGCGCGCCGTCACCGACGGATCGCCGTTCAACGAGTGGGGCTTCATCGAACCTCCCGAGTACTTCAGCTCCACCGCAGCTGCAGTCCGGGCCGCGTTCCGGCGCGCAGCATGGTGAGCGGCACGCCGAGTTTGTCGCCGGCGGGTCAGGGCCGATAGCCGGGCGGCTGGTTGCGCCGCCACCACGGCAGTTCCGGCTGTTCGCCGGGCCAGACGGGTTCCGGCTCGAGATCGGCGAGTTCTTGCCAGTCCGCCTGGTACTGGCTGCCCGGAGCGATCGCGGGTCCGGCGTGGTCCTGGTTGACCAGGACGGGCGGGGCGCTGCCGTGGCGGAGGCTGCCCGGCGGGAGGAGCGGCGCGGTGCTGGTACCGGGAAGGTTGATGATCGACGGGTCGCATTCGACCGCGTGAAGTTGCAGGGTCGCGCCGGAGCGGTCGGCGAGCAGGAGGGCGTATTCGGGTAGGTTTTGCAGGGCCGTCGGTTCGACGGCATATTCATAGGCACGCTGCCGGGTTTCCGCGTCGCTCCAGCTGGTCCCGTCGGCCTGGGACCAATTCGACGACCAGTTCCGGGAGGTGCCGGTCCCGGTGGTGCGGGTGCGGCCGTCGGAGGTGCTGCCGCCGCCGAAGAACCTGTCGCCCTGCCAGCCGCGGGTCCGTGCGTCGCTGCGGGAGTCGCTGGTGCCGTAGCCGTCGCTGCCGCCGTGGGTGGCGGTCTGGCTGGCGCCGCGGGTGGCGGTGAAGGAGGAGACGACGAAGGTGTGACGGCGCCCGATGTAGGTGGCGGCCTGTTCGGCCTCGGTGTGGTTGGCCAGCCGCATGAATGCGGCGGTGCCGCTGCCGAGGATGGCCGCCGCGTCGTCGCGCAGGTGCCGGAACATCAGCATGAGCGGCACGCCGCGCCGTTCGCACGCGTCCGTCAGGCGTTCCAGGTGGGGGCGGCCGATCTCGTCGGCGCCTGCGATGATCACCGCGGGCGCGTACCCGGTGCTGGTGGTCACCTGAACGGTCAGCCACTGCACGATGAGGGAGCCGAGGACTTCCTCGGATGCGCTGCGGGCAGCCGTGTCGATGGCCAGGCAGGTGTAGCGGGCGTGCTGGGATGGCCAGCCGTCGCCCCCGTAGGCAGCCAGGTCGGCGAGCACCGCGTCCAGGCGGATCAGGTTCGCGGTGACCTGCTCGCGATACCCCGGCGGGAACAGGTCCCCGGCGATCAGCTCGCACTCTGCGGCACTCAGCAGCCCGTCAGGGACCGGGTAGCCGAACACCGCGCGGACCGCGGCGGCCAGCCGCCGGGGCGTCACCCCGCCGCGCCCGAGCGCGCCCGCCAGCTGGTGCACCACCCTGGCGTCGACCGCCCGGTCAGTGCGGGCGCCAGCGGAGTTACCCGCGTGCATCGCCTCGGCGATGGCGTCGGCGAGCTGGGCAGCGGACAGTTCGGTGAGCAGCCCGCTGCGGCCGAGGTCGTGCGGCAGGTGATAGATCGTGGACTCGATCTGGTTGCCGCGGGCCGCGGCGGTCAGCATGCCGGTGGCCTGCTGGCCTGTCAGGTCGACAGCCAGCAGCTGCCGTTCGGCAAGGATCGAGGCGCCGTGTACGGTCAGCAGGGCCTGCCAGCCGGTGAGGGTGCCGCCGAAGATGTCGGTGCGGCTGGCCGGGCTGGTCACGCTGCCCCACTCCGGCTGGCTGGCGAGGCGGGCGAGCTCGGCGCCCTCGTGCCCGGCGGCGCGGTAGTCCCATTCGGCCAGCGCCTGCTGGTATTTCTGCTCGGGCGTGAGGTCGCGGGCCTGCTCGCGCCGCAGCCAGCACCAGCCGGTGTACCCCAGCCCGGGGCCGCACGCCGCGATGATCGTGATGGCGGTCAGCCCGAGGTTGAAGCTGCCTGAGACGGATTTCGCGCATCCGGCCAGCACCGCCAGGATCACCGCCAGCGCGATGCTCGGCTTGCCGGCCCAGCGCCAGGCCCGCGCCAGCGCCTGGTCCGCGGTCGCTGTCCGCGCGGTCGCCTGTGCCTGGATGACCTGCGGGTCAGGCTGCGGATCGGGATAGGGGGCGGCGAGCTCGCGGCGGTCACGGAACACCCAGCCCAGCCGCGGGCCCGGCGTGAACAGCAGCTGCTGCCGCCCCGGCGGGACCGGCCCGGGGGCGCTCGGGACCGGCTGGAAGCTCATGGCGCAGGTTTCTCCTTCCCGGTCAGGATGTCCCCAAAGCACATGATGCCATGACATTGCTGTTTTAGTGACAAATAGCATACAAAAAGTAGCGAAGCGCAACCCATTGCCAGTACGCTCGGACTCCCGCGCGGTGCCGTCGGGCATGCGGGCCAGCACGGGGTAGTCCATCCCGTCGGTGAACTCAACCTCCCGGCTGTACTGACTCCCTGTAGTTACACTTTCCCGGAGAAATGCGATGTCCTAGGAGGCTGGGTAGGGATGGCTTACAGTTTTCTGGGTCCTGATCCCGTTGAGACCCAGGTTCAGGCTGTGCTCGCACGTCTCGCGGCGGGGGACCCGCCCAGCCAGATTGAGCGGCGTTCGGTCGATGTGAAGGAAGAGCCGCTCCGGCACCGCATCTTCGTCATGGCCCGGGCAGCCGTGTCCATGACGTTTCCGCGGAAGCGCCTTGTGCGGGATTTCACAAGCCGCTTCCGCGGAAACGCGGCGCTCCGCGCGAGGACCGGTAACGCTCCTTTCCATGCCGAACGGACGGTGATCAGGGGCCTGTGCGGAGGGGGATAGTGAGGGTGAACGTGGCGCCGTGCCCGGGTCCGGCTGAGGAGGCGGTGACGTCGCCGCCGTGCGCGCGGGCGATGCCGCGTGCGATGGTCAGCCCCATGCCGGATCCACTGGAGCGGCGCGGCCGCCCGGGGACCCGGTAGAACCGCTCGAACACGCGCTCAAGGTCTCCGGCAGCGAGGCCGGTGCCGGTATCGGTCACCACGGCCTGAGCCGAACGTCCCTGAGCGCGGGTCTGGACGGTGACAGCTCCTCCGGCAGGCGTCGCGGTGAGCGCGTTCCCGATGATGTTGGTCAGGACCTGGGTGATGCGGTCAGGATCTGCTCGCACGGGCAGGGCCCAGGCCCCTTCCACGGTCAGGGTGACGTTGCTGTCGCTGAACTGCGGGGCCAGGCGGCTGGCGGCCCGCCGGGCGAGGTCGGCGAGGTCGGCGCCCGCCAGGTGCAGGTCCGGGCGCTGTTCTTCGGCCCGCGACAGCGCCGACAGGTCGTCGGCCAGCCGGCGCAGCCGGCGAAGCTCGTCGCTGGCGGCGCCGAGAATCTCAGGCTCGGGGGCGAAGACCCCGTCGATAAGGCCTTCCACATACCCGTCCAGGGCGGTCAGCGGCGTGCGCATCTCGTGCGCGACCTCGCCGAGCAGCCTGGTGCGGCGCGTCTCGGTGGCAGCCAGCCTGGCCGCGAGCGTGTTCACGTCGCCGGCGATCGCGGCTAGCTCCGGTTCACGGGGAACGGGCACGCTGGCCTGGTAACGGTCGGCCGCGATGAGCCGGGTCGCCGCGCGGACGGCGTTCAGCGGCCGCAGCAGCCGCCGGGTAATGAACGCGGCGGCCAGCGCGGCGGCGACCACGCTGGCCAGCATCCCGAACAGCAGCGCCGCGGTCAGCGCGGAACCGAACGAACGCCGACTGCACGCTGGCGGCCGGACCGCCGTGACCGCCGGTTCCGGGACCCATGTGGTCGCCGCCGACCACGGCAGGCGCATCCTCATGCCGGCCGCCCCGTGAACTTGTAGCCGACTCCGCGGACGGTGGCGATCAGCCGCGGTTTCGCCGCGTCGTCGCCGAGCCGGGCACGGAGGCTGCGGATGTGCACGTCGACGACCCGCTCGTCGCCGAAGAAGTCATAGCCCCACACCCG
>DAHVAN010000226.1 GCA_027314595.1 Actinomycetota bacterium
TGTGTAGTTTGACCCCGCGCGCGGGGTCAAACTACACACAATAAGCTGATGAGGCCTGCCCCCGGCCGACTTGCGCCTGAAATGCGTGTTTTGTGTCGACGGCGGGCGTGCGCTGCCAGGCGCGCGACCGCGGGACGTGGCTCAGAGGGTCGCGGCGATCGCGGCTTTGCCGCGGACGACCGGGTTGACGAGCTCGCCGATGGCCGGGATCTTGATGCGGATCTCGTCGCCTGGCTCCAGGGTGAAGGGGAGGTCGGGGACCAGGCTGGTGCCGGTGGACAGCAGCGCGCCCGCCGGGAACTCGTCCTCGCGGAACAGGTAGCAGACCAGCTCGCCGATCCGCCGGCGCAGGGCCGAGGTGCTCGAACCGCCCTGCCAGGCCACCTGACCGCCGCGCAGGATCGTCATCTCGATCGTCAGCCCATACGGGTCGGGCACTTCCCAGGCGGGACGGATCCAGGGGCCGGCCGCGCAGCCGCCGAGGTAGATCTTGGCCTGCGGCAGGTAGAGCGGGTTCTGGCCCTCGATCGAGCGCGAGCTCATGTCGTTGCAGATGGTGTAGCCGACGACCTCGCCCGCGCGGTTGAGCACGGCGGCCAGTTCCGGCTCGGGGACGCTGACCGCCGAATCGGCCCGCACGGAAACCGCGGCGCCCGGGCCGCGGACCCGCCAGGCCGCCGACTTGAAGAACAGCTCAGGCCGCTCCGCCGCGTACACGCGGTCGTAGATGTCCGCGGACTCCTCGCTCTCCGTCATGCGCGCCGTCCTGGACCGCTCGTAGGTGACGCCGGCCGCCCACACCTCCGTCCGGCCGTCGACCGGGGCGAGCAGTTCGGCGCGCGCTGCCGCCACGGTTACGCCGCCAGGATCGGCGCAGATCTCCCGGATCCGGCTCAGCGGCAGGCCCAGCAGGCCGGCCAGCGTCGGCGCCTTGCTCAGGGACGTGATGACGGCGCCGTCGGTGCCCGGGTCACCGAGCACGCCGGTCAGCGGCTCGCCGCCGCCGACCGAGAACCTGACAATGCGCATCGTCCCCTCCGGCAACACTCACGCCCATTCCAGCAGGGAGGGCGGGGCGATGGCTAGCCGCTGACCATGCCGGGCTCGGGCTGGATCATCTTGCTGATCTGATACGGCTGCTTGAACCCGGACTCGAGGCCGAACTCGAACATCGCGTTGGAGACCCGCTGCATCACCGGGATGTCCATGACCAGCGGATAGCTGTCGATCGTCATCGTGGCGGCCTGAAGCGGCGTCGGGGCGTACTGCTGTGTGTTGTTCTTGTTCACGAGCCCGGCTTCCACGGCGGCACGGTTGGTGTCGGCCACCTGCTGGCCCTCCTGGAGGGCGCGCAGGAACGCCGCCACCGTGTTGGGGTTGCCGTCCACCCACGACTTGAGGCCGACGTAGGCGCCGATCGGGAAGTTGGCCAGCGAGCCCTGGTCGAAGTCGGCCAGCGGCACCGCGCCGATGTTCTCCTCCGCGATCGTCCCGAACGGCTCGGGCAGCCAGGCGGCGTCGATCCTGCCCGCCGCGAGCAATCCGATCATCAGCGGGAAGTTTTCGACCTGCTGGTGAATCTGACGCAGGTTCAGGCCGTACTCCGCGAAGAGGGAGCCGAGCAGCACCTGCCCGATGTTGTCGACCGTGTTGATGGCGACGGTGGCGTGGTACTTGGTGAGGTCCCCCACGGTCTTGAACTTGGAGTTAGGCATCACGTAGAGCGCCTGGTTGCCCGGCTGCATCTGCGACCCGTCCGCGATGATGCGCATGTCGATAGGGCTGGGCTTGGTGCCCGGGAGCCCGTACTTGCGCGCGATCTGGGCCAGGATGAACGAGACGTAGTTCCCGGCGATGAGCTGGGCCTTGCCGTCCTGCAGGTCGGCCATGCCCAGCTCGCCGCCCTGGATCGACCTGATGTTGACGGTCAGCCCCTGCTGCTTGAAATACCCGTTGTCCTGGGCGATGTACAGGCCGGCCTCGTCGGCGGTGGGCACCGCGTCCACCGTGATGGTGCTGACCTCCGGCGGCGGCCCGGTGGGCACGCCGGCACTGCCCCCGCTGGAGCAGCCGACGATGGCGATAGCGGGAACGACCGCGAGCGCGACATACCCAAGTTTGCGGAAAAGCCTCATGACACTCCCATCGTCGTCAGGCAGACTAGTCGAACCAAGCAGGGAAGGATGTCCTTTTTGGCTATGTGGGCTGATGAAAGGGCCCGGAAGGCGGCCAGGAAAGCCGCGGGAGGCCGGCCCTGGCGGCAGGCGCGTCCGGCGGCGCTGTCATCCTGGGCTGGCGCGCATCCTGGGCTGGCGCGCCCGTCAGGGCGCGCATGGCGTGAGCTACCGGCGGCCCTTCGGGAATAGAGTGACGCACATGGCTGAGACCCCAACCGATAGCACCAAGATGGCGCCGGAGGCGCTCGTTGGCGAGATCGAGCGGACCCGCGCGGACCTCGCGCGGACCATCGACGAGATCTCGGACCGCGTGAGCCCGTCCAAGGTGGCGCGCAGGACCGCCGACCGCGCCCGCGAGCGGGTCAGCCAGATCGACCCGCTGATCGGCGGCGCCGCCGCGCTCGCCGTCGTCGGCGTCGCCTGCTTCCTGGCCTGGCGCCGCCTCCGCAAGTAGCCGCGCGGGCCGCTGCTGACGAAGGCGGCTGGCTCAGCCGGCGCTCTTGGTCAGCTCGTCGTAGTCGGCCGCGCTGAGCAGCCCGGGCGGCAGCGCCGCCTCGCCGTCGGACCCCACGCTAACCCGGACCCGGAACATCCAGCCCGCGCCGTAGGGTTCGGCGTTGACCAGGCCAGGGTCGTCGTCGAGTTCCTCGTTGACCTCGGTGACCTCGCCGTCCACGGGGGAGTACAGGTCGCTCACCGACTTGGTCGACTCGACCTCGCCGCAAGGCTCGCCCGCGGTCACCGCGGCTCCCACCGCGGGCAGCGAAACGTACACCACATCGCCGAGCGACTGCGCGGCGTAGTCCGTGATCCCGACCGAGGCGGTGTCGCCGTCGATCGCCACCCACTCATGCTCCTCGGTGTAGCGGAGCTCGGCGGGAACGCTCATCCTTGCTTACTCCTGTCGTAAAACGGCAGCTCTGTCACGTCGGCCGGCTCGGTCTTGCCGCGTACGTCTATCCCGAACGGGCCCGTCGCGCCTGTCTCGATGTACGCCATCGCGATCGGCGTGCCGAGCGTCGGCGAGGGCGCGCCGCTCGTCACCACGCCGACCGGCTCGCCCGCCCGGGACAGCACGGCGTAGCCGTGCCGCGGTATCCGCCGCGACCTGGCGACCAGGCCGGTCAGCACCCGCCGCGGGCCTTGCGCCGCGCGCGCCGCCAGCGCCTGCCGGCCTACGAAGTCCGCCGGCTTGTCCAGCCTCACCACGCGTCCAAGACCCGCCTCATACGGTGTCACGTCCGGGCCGAGTTCGTTGCCGTACAGCGGCATTCCGGCCTCAAGCCGGAGAGTATCGCGGGCGGCAAGCCCGGCCGGCAGCAGGCCGGCCTCGGCCTCGGTGAGCGCCGTCCAGATGCGCTCGCAGTCGCCGGGCGCGCAGAAGATCTCGAATCCGTCCTCGCCGGTGTACCCCGTCCGCGCCACCCACGCCCGGCGCCCGGCGACCGTGCCGTACCCGCCCGCGTAGTAACGCACGGCGGGCAGGTCGAGGTCGGTGACCGCCGAGAGTATGCCAGGCCCGTCCGGGCCCTGGATGGCGATCAGCCCGGTCGCGGCGGTCTCGTCCCGCACCTGCGCGCCCGAGCAGCGGTCCCGCAGTTCCCCGAGCACCACGGCGGTGTTGGCCGCGTTCGCGACCACCAGGAACCGGTCCGCCCCCTGGCGGTAGATCACCAGGTCGTCGAGTACGCCGCCGTCCGGCGCGCACAGCATCGTGTAGCGGGCCCGGCCCGGCGCGAGCGCCGACGGCCAGCCGCATACCGCGTAGTCGAGCGCCTCCGCCGCGCCAGGGCCGGTCACCGCGATCTCGCCCATGTGCGACAGGTCGAACAGGCCGGCTCCCGAACGGACCGCGTTGTGCTCGGCGGTCTCGCTCGCGTAGCGCAGCGGCATCAGCCACCCGGCGAAGTCCGTCATGGTGGCGCCGAGCCGCTCATGCACGCTGCGTAGCGGTGTGTCCCTCGGTTGTGAAGTCACCTCGCCACCTTACCGGCCTTCCCCGGGCCGTCCGCGTATGCGCGCGCGAGTGATATGCCGTAGGCATGGACACTCTCACTACGGAGCAGATCAGCGCCGAGCTCGCCGCCACGCCAGGCTGGGAGCTCGCGGACGGGCAGATCACCCGGACGGTGACCCGCAAGGACTTCCGCGACGCGCTGCTTTACGTCAACGCGGCCGGGTATCTCGCCGAGCGGGCCAATCATCATCCCGACATCGCCATCGCCTGGAACAAGGTGACGCTGACCCTGGTCTCGCACTCCGCGGGCGGGCTCACCGCCAGGGACTTCGCGCTCGCCCGCCAGGTCAGCGATCTGGGCTGAGTCCGGCTGTGGCGCCACCGCAGGCACGGGACACGCGCCGGCGTAGGCGTCGCCGGCACGCGCCGGGCGCGCCAGTTCGCGCCGCAAGCCCGCGGTGGCGGACAATGGCCCGGTGGAATCGATGCCAGCAACAGGTGAAGCCCGCGACGTGGTCATTCTCGGCTCGACCGGCTCGATCGGCACCCAGGCGCTCGACATCGTGGCGCGCAACCCCGGCCGGTTCCGGGTGGCCGCGCTCGCGGCCGGCGGCGCCAACCCCGGCCTGCTCGCCGGCCAGGCGGCGCGGTTCGGCGTGCCGACGGTGGCGGTGGCCGACCCGGAAGCCGTGCCGGCCGTGCTGGCGGCACTCGGAGAACAATTCTCCCGAACGGCCGGCCGGTTCCCGCCAGCCGGACATGACCGTGGCGACTTCGCGGCGCACGCGCCAGCCCGCCCTCCGCGGGTGCTGGCCGGCGAGGACGCGGTCTGCCAGGTCGCGGCGCTGCCCTGCGACGTCGTGCTGAACGGCGTCACCGGCGCGGCCGGGCTCCGCGCGACGCTGGCGGCCCTCGACGCCGGCCGGACGCTCGCGCTGGCCAACAAGGAGTCGCTGATCATCGGCGGCCCCCTGGTGACCAGCCGGGCCAAGCCGGGGCAGATCGTGCCCGTCGACTCCGAACACTCGACGATCGCGCAGTGCCTGCGCGCCGGGCGGAACTCCGAAGTCAGGCGCCTGATCCTCACCGCGAGCGGCGGCCCGTTCCGCGGCTGGCCGAAGGACAGGCTGGTCGGCGTCACGCCGGAGCAGGCGCTCGCCCACCCTACGTGGAACATGGGGCCGCTTGTCACGGTCAACTCGGCCACGCTGGTGAACAAGGGCCTGGAGGTCATCGAGGCGCACCTGCTGTTCGGCTTCGGGCTGGACAGGATCGACGTGGTGGTGCACCCGCAGTCGATCGTGCATTCGATGGTCGAGTTCGCCGACGGCGCAACGATCATCCAGGCGAGCCCGCCGGACATGCGGATACCGATCGCGCTCGGCATGGCGTGGCCGGAGCGGGTGGCCGGCGCCGCGCCCGGGCTTGACTGGACCGCCGCGGCGTCGTGGACGTTCGAGCCCCTGGACGACCGGGCGTTTCCCGCGGTCGGCCTGGCCCGCGAGGCCGCCAGGCTCGGCGGGACCGCGCCCGCCGTCTACAACGGCGCCAACGAGGCGTGCGTGGCCGACTTCCTCGCGGGAAAGATCTCGTTCCCGCGGATTGTTGACACTGTCGCGCGGATAGTCTCTGAGCACGACACGTCGCCCGGGGCAGTGACCACGCTCGAGGGCGTGCTCGCGGTGGACGCCTGGGCGAGGGCACGGGCCCGCGAGCTCAACAGGTAGGAGGAACCAGGGGTGGACCTGCTCGGGTGGCTCATCTTCCTGGTCGCCTTGCTGTTCTCGGTGATGCTGCACGAGGCCGGCCACTTCGTGATGGCCAAGCGGTTCGGCATGAAGGCGCCACGGTTCATGGTCGGCTTTGGCCCGACCCTGTGGTCGACGACGCGCAACGGGACCGAGTACGGCATCAAGGCCATACCGCTCGGCGGGTTCACGAAGATCGTCGGGATGACCGCGCTCGAGGACGTGGACCCGCAGGACGAGCCGCACTCGTTCCGCCGGGCCCCGGGATGGCAGCGGCTCGTCGTGCTTGTCGCCGGGTCGTTCATGCACTTCGTGCTCGCGGCGGTGCTGATCTTCGGGGTGGCGCTCGGCATCGGCATCGAAAGCGGCAACACGACCCAGCTCGGCGACGTGGCGGCGTGTGTCGCGCCCTCGCTGACGGCGCTGGACAACGGGACGCCGTGCACGCCGAAAGACGCGAAGTCGCCGGCTGCCCTGGCGGGCCTCAAGGTCGGTGACCAGGTGACCTCACTCAACGGCGTCAAGGTGAGCAGCTGGAACCAGCTGACCAGCGTGATCAAGGACTTCAAGCCCGGGTCGGCGGTGACGATCGGGGTCGACCGCGACGGGCGGCCGCTGACGCTGCACACCAGGCTGTCCGCCGTTCCCGGGCGGCCCGGCGCCTACCTGGGGATCGGGGCGGCCACGGTGATCCAGCCGGCCAGCCCGCTCGCTGCGATCAATTACGTCGGTTCCGGCTTCGCCGAGGTGATCACGGGCTCGGGGAGCGCCCTCGCGCACGTGCCGAGCGAGATACCGCAGCTGTTCTCCGCGAACCGCGCGCACACCCCCGCGGGGAACCTGGCCAGCGTGTATGGCGCCGCCAGGGTTACCGGCCAGGCGGTGGCGGCGAACGTGGGCTGGGAGTACAAGGTCAGCTTCATCCTGCTGCTGATCGCGTCGCTGAACATCGCCGTCGGGGTGGCCAACCAGCTGCCGCTGCTGCCGCTTGACGGCGGGCATGAGTGGGCCGTGATCTGGGAACGGACCAGGGCCTGGTTCGCCAGGCGACGGGGGCGGCCCGACCCGGGCCTCGTGGACTACAGGAAGCTGGCCCCGGTGAGCCTCAGCCTTTTCGCGGTGCTCGCCATCTTCGTGCTGATAGTCACCTACGCCGATATCGTCAACCCGGTGAACATCGGGTAGCGACCTGACGTCGGGGTCAGGGTGCGCGGCCGGCGGGTCCCCGGGCTGAGCGACAATGGGCTCTGTGGGACTTGGGGGAGTAACCGGGCGCGACCGACGGGATGGGATAAATGAGCGTTGACCTGGGCATGCCGGCCACATCTCCTGAGCCGCTAGCCGAGCGCCGCAGGTCCCGCCGGCTCATGGTGGGCAGCGTGCCGGTGGGCGGCGGCGCGCCGGTGTCCGTCCAGTCGATGACCACCACGCTGACCGCTGACGTGAACGCGACGCTGCAGCAGATCGCCGAGCTGACGGCGACCGGCTGCCAGATCGTCCGGGTGGCGGTGCCGTCCCAGGACGACGCGGACGCGCTCGGCGCGATCGCGAAGAAGTCGCAGATCCCGGTCATCGCCGACATCCACTTCCAGCCCAAGTACGTGTTCGCGGCCATCGACGCGGGCTGTGCCGCCGTCCGGGTGAATCCCGGCAACATCAAGCAGTTCGACGACAAGGTCGCCGAGATCGCGCGGGCCGCCTCCGACGCCGCGATCCCCATCCGGATCGGCGTGAACGCCGGGTCGCTTGACAAGCGACTGCTCGCCAAGTACGGCAAGGCGACCCCCGAGGCGCTGGTGGAGTCGGCGCTGTGGGAGTGCTCGCTGTTCGAGGAGCACGGCTTCCGCGACATCAAGATCTCGGTCAAGCACCACGACCCTGTCGTGATGATCGCGGCCTACCGGCTGCTCGCGGCCAGGTGCGACTACCCGCTGCACCTCGGCGTCACCGAGGCCGGGCCGGCGTTCCAGGGCACGATCAAGTCGGCGACCGCGTTCGGCGCGCTGCTGTCGCAGGGCATCGGCGACACGATCCGGGTCTCGCTGTCCGCGCCTCCGGTGGAGGAGGTCAAGGTCGGCATCGGCATCCTCGAGTCGCTCGGCCTGCGGCAGCGCGGCCTCGAGATCGTGTCCTGCCCGTCCTGCGGCCGGGCTCAGGTCGACGTGTACAAGCTGGCCGAGGAGGTCACCGCCGGGCTGACGGGCCTTGAGGTGCCGCTGCGGGTCGCGGTGATGGGCTGCGTGGTGAACGGCCCGGGCGAGGCCAGGGAAGCCGACCTGGGAGTTGCCTCGGGGAACGGCAAGGGGCAGATCTTCGTCAAGGGCAAGGTGGTCGCCACCGTGCCCGAGTCGCGGATCGTGCAGACCCTGATCGACGAGGCGATGCGGCTGGCCGAGCTTGCCGGGGGGCGGGAGAGCGAGCCCGGCCAGCCGATCGTCACCACGTACTGAGCCGAAGGCGGGACCCCGGGGCTAGACGATAACCTCGCCGATCCGGCCGTTGAGCGCGGAGCCCGCTTCCGGGGGCAGCAGGCTGTCGGTGACGAGCACGTCGATCTCGTCGAGCGTCGCGAAAGAGGCCAGGCTGACCACCCTCCACTTGGTGTGGTCGGCGAGCACGACGATACGGCGCGCGACCTTGATGAGCGCGCGGTTCGTCTCGGCTTCCGCGAGGTTCGGCGTGGTGAGCCCGGCATCGGGGTCGACCCCGTTGCAGCCGAGGAACAGCGTGTCGAAGTGCAGCGAGCGGATCGTCAGGTCGGCCACCGGGCCGGCGAGCGCGTCCGAGGCCGTGCGCACGCCACCGGTGAGCACGACGGCGGCGCCGTCCGGCGCCCGGCCGCCGCTGAACAGGTTGGCGACCCGCAGCGAGTTGGTGACGATCGTGAGCCCAGGGACGTCGAGCAGGCACTGCGCCAGCGCGAACGTGGTGGTGCCCGCCGCCAGCGCGATCGCGGTACCGGGCCTGACCAGGCCCGCGGCAGCGCGGGCGATCGACGACTTCTCCGGGCGCTCGAGCACGAGCTTGTCCTCGAAGCCTGGCTCGTGGGCGTTGTGCGAGCCTGGAAGTACCGCGCCGCCGTGGACCTTCTCCACGAGCCCGTCCCTGGCGAGGACCTCCAGGTCCCTCCTGATCGTCATGTCGGAGACGCCGAGTTGCTGTGTCAGGTCGCTGACCCGTGCGCTCCCGTCGCTTCTGACGGCGTGCAGTATCAGGGATTGACGGTGTCGTGCAAGCATTCACTACCCCCTCAATAGTGTACGAACACTTTCAAGTATGACGCTTGAGTGGCTTGTTGGGTTACGGCTTGGAGTGTCGGATATTTCGTTGTACGGGGGAGGGAATTTGGCGCTGGATGCCAGAACCCGGCCCGGTTACGGCGCACGGGTTGCCTGGTAGCGCCCCGTGTCGAATTCGCGGCGGCACGTGTCGAATTCGACGGCGCTGCACGCCGAATTCGCGGCTCGTGCGGGCTTGGGTCACGGATTGCGGCCGGTAGAGTGGGGGCCAGTGACCAGCCCCCAAGGCGGCCTGTCGCCGCATGCCGCCCCGCCGCGGGCCAGGATGGAGATCATGTCGCTTTCCCGCCGGGTCGCGGTGACCGTGACCGCGCTCGCCGCGCTGGCCGTGGCCGCCCCCGTGACCGCCTGCTCGTCCGGGCCGCCGGCGTCGGCGGCGTCGTCCTCGCACTCCCCGTCCGCCCAAGGGTCCGCAGGCGCCTTCGCCGGCGGGGCCTCCGCAGGCGCCCCGGCCGCGGGCAGCCCGGCGATCGTCCCCGGTCACACCAGGCTGGACTGGCACGCGTGCGGCGGCCAGCTCGGCGGCCTGCAGTGCACGTCGCTGCAGGTCCCGCTCGACTACGCCGACCCGGGCGGCCGCAAGATCGCCATCGCGCTTTCCATGGTGCCCGCGACCGCGCCGCGGAGCCAGCAGCAGGGCGTGCTGCTCGTCAACCCGGGCGGGCCGGGAGCGTCGGGCCTGTCGCTGGCCGGCGCGGTCGCCGCGGGCCTGACCCCGCAGGTGGCCGCCGAGTACGACATCGTGGGCTTCGACCCGCGCGGAGTCGGGTCCTCGGTCCCGGCGCTCAGCTGCGACCCCGGCTTCTTCAGCGGGGTCCGCCCGAACTACATCCCGTCGAGCGCGGCGGCCGAGCAGGTGCTGATCGGGCGGGCGAAGCTGTACGCGGCGGACTGCGAGAAGCGGTTCGGCTGGCTGCTGCCGTACCTGACGACGGTGAACGTGGCCAGGGATCTCGACAGCATCAGGCAGGCCTTCGGCGTGCAGAAGATCAGCTACTACGCGTTCTCCTACGGCACCTACCTCGGCCAGGTGTACGCCACGCTGTTCCCGGCCCGGATCAGGCGGATGGTGCTCGACAGCACCGTGGACCCCACGGGCGTGTGGTACGCGGACAACATCGCCCAGGACTACGCGTTCCAGGCGCGCCAGCAGGCGTTCTTCGCGTGGGTGGCCAAGTACCACAGCACGTACCAGCTCGGGTCCACCGCCGCCGCCGTGTCCCGCGCCTGGTACGAGGCGCGGAACCGGCTGATGGCGCACCCGGTCAGCGGCCCGGACGGCCCGATGATCGGCGAGGACGAGTTCGACGACACGTTCCTGACAGGCGGCTACGAGGACACCCTGTGGCCTGCCCTGGCCGAGGCGCTCTCGCAGTACCTCAACAACGGGTCCACGAGCGCGCTGGTCGCCCAGTACGAGCAGAACGGCGTGCAGAACGAGAACGAGTTCGCCATCTACAACGCGGTGCAGTGCGCCGACGTGAACTGGCCGCGGAACTGGGCGAAGTGGCAGTCCGACACCGAGCGGGTCTACCGGACGGCGCCGTTCCAGGCCTGGGACAACGCCTGGTACAACGCGGCGTGCGCGTTCTGGCCGGTGAAAGGGCCGGCGCATCCGCTGCAGATCAAGGGCGCCGGGCTGCCGCCGATCCTGATGCTGCAGGGCACGCTCGACGCGGCGACCCCGTACGCGGGCGCGCAGGACGCGCACAAGCTGCTGCCGAGCGCGCGGATGGTGGTCGTCGAGGGCGGCGGGAACCACGGCCAGTCGCTGCAGTACCCCCCGGACGGCTGCGTCCAGAACTACCTGAACGCCTACCTGGCCTCCGGCGCGCTGCCGGAGCACCCTGGCCTGGTGAACGCCACGTGTCCCGCGGTCCCCAATCCCACGCCGGGCGGCTGAGGCGGCTACTCTGGCACTATGTTGCGCGTTAGGCAGCGCTCCGAGCCGGCCCGGCTGCTCGACGACCGGGACCGGTCGGCGGCGCTGGCCATCTGCGACGCGGACCCGGTGGCGAACGTGTTCGTCGCGTCGCGGATCCGGAGGCTCGGGCTCGACCCGGGCAGGCTCGGCGCCCAGATGTGGGGCTTTTCCGGCAACGGCCAGCTGACGTCGCTGTGTTACGCGGGCGCCAACCTGGTCCCCGTCGAGGCCTCGCCGGCCTCGGTCCTCGCGTTCGCCGAGCGCGCGCTGCGCCAGGGCCGCCGGTGCTCCTCGCTCGTCGGCCCGTCCGCCGTGGTGGCCGCACTGTGGGGGCACCTTCGCCCGCACTGGGGCCCGGCCCGCGACGTGCGCGCCGCGCAGCCGCTGATGGCCATCGACGGGCCGCCGCGGGTGGCGCCGGACCCCGCGGTGCGCCAGGTCCGGCTGGACGAGGTGGACGTCCTGATGCCCGCCTGCATCGCCATGTTCACCGAAGAGGTCGGGGTTTCCCCGCTGGCCGGCGACGGCGGCGCGGCCTACCGGGCCCGGGTCAGCGAGCTTGTCAGGCTGGGGCGGGCTTTCGCCCGCATCGACGACGGCCAGGTGGTCTTCAAGGCCGAGGTCGGCGCCGCGACCCCGCAGGCCTGCCAGGTGCAGGGCGTCTGGGTCCGCCCGCAGTTCCGCGGCCGCGGACTCGCCGCGCCGGGCATGGCCGCCGTGGTGAACGAGGCGCGCCGCGCGATCTCCCCGGTGGTCTCGCTCTACGTCAACGACTTCAACGCCCCGGCGCGCGCCGCCTACCGTCGCGCCGGCTTCACCGAAGTCGGCGAGTTCATGTCGGTGCTCTTCTGACCGAGGTTAAGCCGCGGTCGCGGATCTGCCGCAGGCGCCTTATGGCCGGCTCGCAGGCCGCGGTGAGCACGGTGAGGTCGCCGGGCGAGATGGTGTCGATGAAGTGCTGCCGGACGCTGTCCCCGTGGAACGGGGCGACCCGCTCGTTCACCGCCAGGCCGCGCGGCGTGATCACCGCGAACGTGCCGCGCTTGTCGCCGTCGCAGGCGATGCGGCGGACCAGGCCCTTGGCCTCCATCCGGGCGATCTGGTGGGAGAGCCTGCTGCGCGACTGGGCGGTGAGGTCGGCCAGTTCGGTCATCCGCAGCCGGTCACCTGGCGCTTCTGACAGCTCCACTAGGATCTCGTAGTCGTTGGTGGACAGCCCGAACGGATGCAGGTCCCTGTCGAGCTGTCGCATCAGCATCTTCGCCAGCCGGATGTAGGCGCGCCAGGCGTCCTGCTCGGACCCGGTAAGCCAGCGCGTCCCGGTTAGCTTCTGACCGTCAGCGACGTGCTCCGTCGGCATAGCTAAAACCTACCCTTCCATGGCCTCGTTTTCATCAACGCCCTCAGCGGGCGAGTCGCGCGCGGTAGGGTCAGCAGGATGTCCAGCGTCACTTCCGGCCAGCAGACGCCTGTCGCCGCCCAGGCCGGGGCGGACCGGGCCACCGCGGCGGCCCCGGCCGCGCGGCTGGCGTGGCTGGACGCGCTGCGCGGGTTCGCGGCGCTCTGCGTGGTCTTCGACCACGGTTCGACGTTCCTGCTGCTGCCTGTCCGGCATCTCGTGTACCGCTACATCGACCCCGGCCAGTTCGGCGTGTTCGTGTTCTTCCTGGTCAGCGGCTATATCGTGCCCGCGTCCCTGGAACGCAAGGGGAGCGTCAGGACCTTCTGGATCAGCCGCGCGTTCCGGCTGTACCCGATGTACCTGGTGGCCCTGGCGCTGTCATGGGTGGCCTACGCCACCGGCCACGGCACCTTCGGTTACGCCGGACGCTCTCCGGCCACCGCGGCGGCCTCCTGGCTGCTGATGCTGCCGAACGTGCTGAGCGGCCCGAACGTGCCCAACGTCACGTGGACTTTGTCTTACGAGATGGTGTTCTACCTGCTGATCGCCGCCCTGTTCAGCTGGCGGGCGCACCGGCACAGCGGCGCGTACGCGATCGCCTTCGCGGTCGGCGCGGTCGCGCTCGGCGGCATCGCGCCGATGGGCGCGCTGCAGCACTGGGGAGGCCACGGCGGGCCGAGCCAGCTGACCGTCGACCTGACGGCCGACGCGCTGATCATCGCCGGGATCGCGCTGGCGCTCGCCGGGCAGGGCCTGGCGGGCAGGATCGGCGCGTCGGTGGCCGCGCTCACCGGGCTGACCCTGCTGACCGTCAACCAGGGCTACCCCTACCCGTGGAGCGGGCTGACGATCCTCGCCCTGATGTTCACCGGCACGCTGGTCTACCGCGCCGAGCAAGGCCAGGCCGGAAAGCTCGCCGCGGCCTGGATGGCGGGCGCGGTGCTGGCGCTGACGGTCCTGGCGGGCGTGTGGCACGGCACGCAGGACGGCCACGGCGACCAGTGGGTTGTCGAATGGGTCACCTCGATCGCGGCGGCGGCCGCCGTGTTCGGCCTCGGCCTGGCCGCGCGCAACCGCAGGATCCCGCGCTTCGCCGCCTGGCTCGGCATGATCAGCTACTCCGTGTACCTGCTGCACCCGCTGGTCTTCCCCGGCTTCCGCACCTTCCCCGCGCTGGCCCGCAACTTCGGCATGCCGGCGCAGATCCTGCTCGCCGCGGCGCTCCTCGGGCTGGTCATCGCCGCCAGCGCGGTCACCTATCACGCGGTGGAGCAGCCGATGCAGCGCCTCGGCCGCCGGGTGGCACGGGGGCGCCGGGCAGCCGCCACGGCCCGTTCCTGATAGATAAAGACGGTACCGGCTGCGGCGCGGGCGCTTCACCGAGGCTGCTCCTGAGCACGTCGAGGAGCAGCGCGGTGGCCGGCGGGTCCGGCGGCTCGCCGTAGCGGACCGCCACCACGCTGCGCCTGGTGCCGCGCAGCCGCACCGTGCGCACGCCCGGGTTGCGGGCCGCGCGCAGCGCGAGCGCGGGCAGCAGCGCCACGCCGAGGCCGGCCGCGACAAGCGCCTGCACCGCGACGAAGTCGTCGGTGGTGAACGCGATCCGCGGCGTGAACCCCGCCGCCGTGCACTGCCTGAGCAGGTGCTCACGGCACCGGTCGCAGCCGGCGATCCAGCGCTGGCCGGAGAACCGAGCCAGGTCCGCGGGCCGCACCTCGGTCACCGCGGGCGCGAGCAGCGGCTCGCCGCCGCGCGACGGCGCCTGCGCGAGGATGAGCTCCACCGGCTCGCTGAGCAGCACCTGCTCGCGGATGTCGGGGTTCTCCCCGGCCGCGGGGAGGTCGATGTCGCCTTCCGGCTCGTGCCTGAAGATCAGCGCGACGTCCACGTACCCGGCGCGCAGCATGCGCAGCGCCTCTGGCGGTTCGGCCTCGGTCAGCCGCAGGTCCACGCTGGGGTGCTGGGCGTGCAGCATGGCCGCGGCGGCCGGCACGATCGCGGCGAGGGCGGACGGGAACGCGGCCAGCCGCAGCCGCCCGGTGCGCAGGCCGCTGTAGACCGCGAGCTCGTTCTCGGCGGCGTCGAGGCGGCCGATGACTTCGGCGGCGCGCTCGGCGAGCAGCCGTCCGGCGTCGGTGAGCCTGATGCCGCGCCCGGCACGCTGGACGAGCTTGGTGCCGGTCTCCGCCTCCAGCCGGGCGAGGTGGTGGCTGACCGACGGCTGCGCGTAGTTCAGGGCATGCGCCGCCGCCGTCACCGAGCCGTGCCGGGCAACGGCGACGAGCACCCGGAGCCGGGTAACGTCCAGCATGACCTGACTATAGGCCGTATTTATCTGTTCGCCCAGGTGCCGGTAACCCGCCAATTCGTGCAGGTGGCGTCGCTGTGGGCGCGGTCGGGCGGGCGCGCCGCGGCGGGACCGCCAGCACCGTGGCCAGCACCGGCGGCAGCCACCAGCTCGCCGTCCCGAGCAGTTCCATCACCGCGGGGACGAGCACCAGCCTGACCACGGTCGCGTCGATGGGAGCGACGGCCGCCACCCCCGGCGTGCGCGCCAGCGCGGTCTCGATGGCGCCGGCGTTCGCGGCCGTACGGCGTCTCCGCGAGGTCGACCACGTCGCCGCCGAGGCTGAACGTGACCCCGTTCCCGCTGGCCCGCGCGGCGTCGTTCATCAGCGTCCGCGCCTCGCCGCCCGAGATGGCGCTGCCCTGCACGCTGACGATTTCGCCTCATGCCCCAAGCCTGGCCGGCGCGGCCGCCCCGCCGCGTCGTCCGCGGGGAGAAACCTGGCGGCGGGCGCGTACTCACCCGTCGTACTCCGCCGGCAGTACGACCAGACCCACAGTGAGTCGTTATCATCACGAGACACTCGATATCGGCCGCCAGCGTAAACCTGGCGCGAAGGCGGGGCGTCCTACATCATGAGGCTCGGTGAAAGCGGGACACCGAGCCTCAACCTTTGCCCCGCGGCCTCGTGCCCCCGCGTCCTTTGGCCCGCGGCAGGCGGCGCGCTCGCGCGGGTGCCATGATGGTGAGCCGATGAGCCTGGATGACATCGACGCGCGGATCATCACCGCGCTGATCAGGGATGCCCGCGCCAGCTACGCGGCGATCGGGAACGAGGTCGGGCTGTCCGCTCCCGCGGTGAAACGGCGGGTCGACAGGCTGCGGGCCTCCGGCGCGATCACCGGATTCTCCGCGCGGGTCGATCCGGCAGCCCTCGGCTGGACGACCGAGGCGTACGTGGAACTGTTCTGCGGCGGGCGCACCTCTCCCGACGAGATCGCCGCCGCGGTGCGGCGGTACCCGGAGGTGGTGGACGCGTGCACCGTGACCGGCGAGGCGGACGCTCTCGTGCACATCCGGGCCGCCGATGTGAGACATTTCGAACGGGTCATGGAGCGGATCGGCGCCGAGCCGTTCGTGCAGCGCACGCGGAGCGTGATCGTGCTGTCCAGGCTGGTCGAACGAGCCGACTCGTTCGCCCCCTCTGAGCACGCATAACAGACTAAAGTCTCGTGTCATGGCAGACTTTGACGATGACCTGAGCGCGAGCACCGCACGTTTCCAGGCGTTCGCGGCAGCCAAGGACGAGGACCTGCCGGCGCCGTGGAAGATGCGGGCCCCCAGGTCCAAGATCGGGATCATGGCCGTCGTGGTGGTCATCGTCGCGGTGATCGCCGCGGTCGCGGCCCGCCTGCTTCTGGGCTGAGCAGCCCCGCGGGACCGCTAGTCGTCCGGCGGGAATTCGGCTGAGCCGCGCGGGATCAGGACCACCGGGAGCTCGACACGGCGGGCGGGTCCCTGCTCGCCCTCGACCCGGCGGAGGAGAAGCTCGCCCGCCGTCCGGCCTATCCCGGCAGGGTCGTAGCTCACCACGGTGATCCCCGGCGAGACGAGGTCGGCCAGTTCGAAGTCACCGAATCCGACGACCGCGATGCGCCGTGTCCGTCCCCGCGCGGTGAGCGCGTGCCGCGCGGCGGCGAGCGCCCGCAGCACGCGCGCGGTGTGCTCCCGGCTGCCGCAGAACACCGCGGTCACCGGGGATTCGAGCAGGCGCTGCGGGGCCAGCGTCGTCCAGGCCGCGTCCACCGGCAGTCCGGCTGCCGCCATCGCCTCGGTGTAGCCCCCAAGCAGCTGCCGGGACCGGTACCCGGCGAGGCTGGCGTCCAGGTAGCCGATCCGCCGGTGGCCCTGCGCGATCAGGTGCGCCACCGCCGCCTTCGCCCCGCCGCGCTCGTCCGCGAGCACGACGTCCGTGCCGGCCAGTCCGGCCGGGCGCATGATGAAGACCGCCGACACGCCCGCCTCGATCTCCGGCGCCAGGTACTCGTGGTCACCGGAGGCCGGGGCCATCATCAGCCCGTCGACCCGGCGCGCGCACAGCGTGAGGGCGAGCCCCTCCTCCCGCCCCGGGTCGCCGTCCGTCGAGCCGGCGAAGACCAGGAACCCGTGGTCGCGTGCCACCTCCTCCATGCCGCGGTACACCGCGGCATTTTCGGGGTCCGCGCAGTTGTCGGTGATGAAGCCGAGCGTCGCGGTCCGGCCCTTGCGAAGCAGCCGGGCGCTCTCGTTCCGCCGGAAGCCCAGGTCCGCGATCGCGCCGAGCACGCGCTTGGTCGTCTCCGGCGTCACGCCAGGCTCCCCGTTCACTACCCGTGACACAGTCTTCAGCGCGACGCCGGCCCGGGACGCGACGTCCTTCATCGTCGGCCTGGTCATAGCGCGCACCGCGTGTACCTGATTGTTCATCGCTCCCCCCGTATGCAGTCTGCTCAGCTACGGCCCCGCAGACACCTCCCGACGCCGTGCGAACCACCAGCTCGTGCCGCGTTCTGGGCCAGATGCGCAGCGCAGGGGGCGAGACCGGTGATCCGCGGCGTCATGTCATGTTTTTGGCAATAGCGGATATTCGCGCTGATCGTTAGCGTCGGTGATGGAGTGGTTTCCAGCGGCGGAAACCATCTGGGGAAGGGCCCGACGTTGATGCGAACGGGGCGTATCTGGCGGCTTGCGGCCGCCGCGGTGGTGATGACCACTGGTGCGACGGTCGCCAGTGTGCCTGCGGTCGGCGCATCAGCCCCGGCCGCCTCATGGAGTACGCAGCCGCTGCCCGGCGCGGTTATCGTCGCCCTCGCCGCGGATGTCGCGCACGGCGAGATTCCGTGGACGCGGCCGTGCGCGCAGCCGGGCGCCATGCGCTGCGTGCCGTGCCGGTCCCGTGCGTGTGGTCCCCACGGATGGCGTCGGCTATCAGGGCCAGGGGGGCACCACCCCTGACCTGGCGGCCGGACCCGGCGGCAAGGTCTGGCTCGTCGCGCGGAACCCGCACACCCAGGCATACCTGCTCCAGGCGGTGAACCCCGCCACCGACGCGATCGTGATCCGCTACACGCCAGCGACCAAGAGGCTGACGGAGTTCGGCACGCCGAAAGCGTGCAACGGAACGGGGACGGCGCGGAGGCGCTGCTCGCGAACGCGCACCAGTACGAGGGGTACAACATGTACATGGTGCTGCAGCCGACGATGGCCGCCGACGGCGCGGTCTGGCAACTGGTGGACGTCGCCGCGCTGGAACCGTCAGGCGGGCAGTATTACTTCGAGGTCACCCCGGCGGGGCGGACCAAGGTCTACAAGCTCGTCATCCCGAAGTTATGCGGCCGCCCGTGCCGGAAGGCGCGCGGTAGCCATCCCGTCATGACCGGGTGAATCGGCACCGCCCGCGCCAGCCTCCTCGCGCGGACCGCGATAATGGGGACCGTGAGCGGCGGGACGGAGGGCGGGCAGGACCAGGAGCGGGAGCGGCTGACCGCGCTTGGCGGACTGGCGGCGCTGTCCCTCGACGCGCTGTCCAGCGTCGCGTACGGACCTGAGGCGATCCTCGTCGTGCTGGTCACGGCGGGCGCGACAGCCCTGAAGTACAGCCTGCCGATCACGGGCGCGATCGTTGCGCTGCTCGCCGCTCTCGTCGTCTCCTACAGGCAGGTGATAGCGGCTTTCCCGAACGGCGGCGGCGCGTACGCCGTGTCCAAGCGGCACCTCGGGACGGTGCCGTCGCTGGTCGCGGCGGCTTCGCTGATCGTTGACTACGTGCTGAACGCCGCGGTCGGAGTGTCGGCCGGAGTGGAGGCGCTGACTGCCGCCTTCCCCGCGCTGTACGGCGCACGGGTCTGGCTGTGCCTGGGCGTGCTCGCGGCGATCACCGCGGTGAACCTGTGGGGGCTGGCCGAATCAGCGCGCGTGTTCGCGGTGCCGACGATCGCGTTCATCGCCGCGATGGCGGTGGTCATCGTGGTGGGGGCGCTGCGCGCGCACCCCGTGGTCCCTCTCGGGCACACGCTGCCGCCGATCACCGACACGGTAGGGACGCTGCTGATATTGAAGGCGTTCGCGTCGGGATGTTCGGCGCTGACCGGGGTGGAGGCGATAGCGAACTCGGTGCCGCAGTTCCGGGTGCCGCGGGCGCGCCGTGCGCAGCACACCGAGATGTGGCTCGGCGTGCTGCTCGGTGCGATGCTGCTCGGGCTCGGCGAGCTTATCCGGCGGTGGGACGTGGTGCCACAGGCCGGCACGACCGTCCTCGCGCAGCTCACGGCGGGGGCCATCGGGCACGGTGCGCTGTTCTACGTCATCCAGATGATCACGCTGGTGCTGCTGTCGCTGGCCGCGAACACCTCATTCGGCGGGCTGCCCGTGCTCGCCGGGCTGCTCGCCAGGGACAACTTCCTGCCGCACGTGTTCGGGCTGCGCGCTGACCGCCGGGTGTTCCGCTACGGCGTCGGGGTGCTCGCCGTCGCCGCCGCGCTGCTGCTCGTCGCCGCCCGCGGCGACACGCAGGCGCTGGTGCCGCTGTTCGCCATCGGGGTCTTCGTCGGCTTCACGCTTTCCCAGGTCGGCATGGTCAGGCACTGGCATTCGGAACGGTCCGCCGGCTGGGTCGCCCGCGCATGGATCAACGGGATAGGGGCCGTGCTGACGTTCGCGGCCACCGTGATCGAGCTCGTGAGCAAGTTCTTCGCCGGGGCCTGGCTGGTCGCGGTGATCATTCCGGCCCTGGTGATGCTGTTCGTCTGGGTTAACCGGGCGTACACGCGGATCGGCGTGCTGCTCGGGGTCGGGCAGCTGCCGCCGCCGCCGATGAAGCGGGCCTCGCTGGTCGTCGTCCCGGTGGCGGGCATGTCCCGGCTGACAGCGGAGGGGATCTCCGCGGCGCTTTCGCTCGGCGACGACGTGATCGCGGTGACCGTGGTGTTCACCGACTCCGACGACGAACTGCCTGCCGACGTGTCCTTCCGCGCGGAATGGAACGTGTGGCGGCCCGAAGTGCCGCTCATCACGCTGCGGTCGGCGCATCGCTCGATAGCCAAGCCGATCGTGTGCTACCTGCGGTCCGTCGAGGCGGAGGACAAGTACCACCGGCTTGTCGTGCTGATCCCCGAAGTGCAGCCGGCCCGCCCTTGGCAGTGGCTGCTGCACAACCAGCGCGGGCTGATCCTTGACCGCGCGATCCGCCGGGGCACCGCGAACGTGGTGCTGTGCAGGCTGCGGTACAGGCTGGGCACCCTCGCCGCGGACTCCGCCGGCACGTCGGCCCGCCAGTCCTAGGCCCGCGAATCGTCAACCGCTGGCACTGCGGGCCTATCGTCGCGAGGCTACCGCCCGATAACGTAGGCGCGTCACCGGCCAGCTGATGGCAAGATATTCGGCATGGGTTCCTTCGCGGCGATCGGGCGGTGACGATGGCGGCGCGCTCGCAGCTGCCGGTCGCCGTGGTGACCGGCGGGAATCGCGGAATCGGCCTCGAGATCTGCCGGCAGCTCGGCGCGCTCGGATACGCGGTCGTGCTCGGCTCCCGCGACCTGCGCAGGGGGGAACTCGCGGCCAAGGAGATCGACCCGGAGGGCGAGCGGATCACGCCATGCCACATCGAGGTCGACAATTCCGTGAACGTCGCCGCGCTCGGGGGGTGGGTCAGGGAGCGCTTCGGCCGGGTCGACGCGATCGTGAACAACGCCTCGACGCAGCCGGACCAGTGGGCGATCGCGGGCAACACGGACCTGTCCCCGGTGGCCGAGGCGCTCGACATCAACCTGTTCGGCGCCTGGCGGGTGACGCAGATGCTGCTGCCGCTGCTGCGGTCAAGCCCGCGACCGCGCGTGGTGAACGTGTCGAGCGAAGGCGGCTCGATCACGCTGATGAGCGGCGGCCGCCCCGCTTACAGCGTCTCCAAGGCGGCACTCAATGCCCTGACCAGGCTGCTCGCCGCTGAGCTTTACCGGGACGGGATCCTGGTCAACGCGGTCTGCCCTGGCTGGACCTCCGATGGCGGCAGCCAGGGTGGCGGGCGGTCCTACGCCCAGGGCGCCGCGAGCGTCGTGTGGGCTGTGACGCTGCCCAACGGCGGCCCCACCGGCACCTTCACCCGCGATGGCCGTGAACTCCCCTGGTAGAGACCTCCTTCAGGCGTCCTCGTCAGCCGGCTGGTAGCGGTATCCCATGCCGGGCTCGGTGATGAGCCACACCGGACGCGCCGGGTCCGGTTCGAGCTTGCGCCGTAGCTGTGCCATGTAGAGCCGCAAGTTGCCGCTCGCGCTGTCGTAACCAGGGCCCCACACGTCGTGCAGCAGCTGCTTCTGGCTGAGCAGCTTGCCCGGGTTGCGCAGCAGGACTTCGAGCAGATGCCATTCGGTGGGGGTCAGCCGGATGTCGGTGCCATCCTCTGTTCCTGCGGCGTGCCGCGTCACCCGCTTCGCCGCGAGGTCGACGGTGAGGTCGCCGAGCCTGACCCGGGGCATTTCCCCGGAAGTGCCGCCCCGGCGAGCCGCCGCCCGCATCCGGGCGAGCAGTTCGTCCATGCCGAACGGCTTGGTCATGTAGTCGTCGGCCCCCGCGTCGAGCGCCTCCACCTTGTCGGAGCTGTCGGCTCGCCCGGACAGCACGATGATGGGCGCCTCGGTCCAGCCGCGCAGCCCCGCGATCACCTCCACGCCGTCCATGTCGGGGAGCCCGAGGTCAAGGATCACCAGGTCCGGCGGGTGGGCGGCCGCCACGTCCAGCGCCTGCGCACCGGTGGCGGCGGTGTGCACCTCGTACTGCCGCGCTCGCAGGTTGATCCGCAGCGCGCGCAGGATCTGCGGCTCGTCGTCCACGACGAGCACCCTCGTCACGGCGCGCCGCCCCAGGTCACCGGGCGCCGCCCTCAGCCACTGGGCGCGGCGGGCAGCGAGACCGTCATCGTCAGCCCCCCGCCCGGCGTGTCCTCGGCGGCGAGCGTGCCGTCCATGGCCTCGGTCAGCCCGCGGGACAGGGCAAGGCCCAGTCCCACACCCGTGGTGTTGTCTGTGTCTCCGAGCCGCTGGAATGGCACGAACATCCGCTCCCTGTCCTGCTCCGGTATGCCCGGCCCACGGTCGATTACACGCAGTTCCACGCGATCGCCGAGCACGCTGGCGGTAAGCATCGGCGGCTTGCCCGCGGGGGAGTAGCGCAGCGCGTTCTCGGTGAGGTTCACCACGACACGCTCGAGGATGGCCGGGTCCGCGACCACGGCGGGCACCGACTCCGGGATGTCCACGTCGATGTCGGAACCGAGCGGCTCCAGGCTGTCCAGGGCGCGGGCGACGATCTCGTCGAGCCCGGTCGGGCGCGGGAACAGGGACAGCGCGCCGGCCTGCAGCCTGCTCATGTCGAGGAGGTTCTCCACCAGGTGGGTGAGCCGGTCCAGGGACTCGTCCGCGGTGGCGAGCAGTTCGGCGGTGTCCGCCGCGTTCCAGCGCACGTCGGGGGAACGCAGCGAGGTGACCGCCGCCTTGGCCGAGGCGAGCGGTGTGCGCAGGTCGTGGCTGACCGCGGCGAGCAGCGCCGTCCGCATCCGGTCGGCGGCGGCGATCGGCTTGGCCGCCTCCGCCTCCGCGGCAAGCCGCTGCTTTTCGAGCGCGACCCTGGCGTAGGCGGCGAACGCGCCGAGGACCCGGCGGTCGCTGGCGGGCAGCGGGCGGCCGGCCAGGGCGAGCGAGAGGCCGTCGGCGATCGGCACGTTGACGTCGGCGTCGTCGGGGCGGTCCACCGGACGCTCGCCGGACGAGGCGACCACGGCCCATTCGCCGGCCCGCCCGCGTGCCTGGCCGCCTTCGGCGGCCGAAGACTGCAGCAGGCTGGCCGAGCGCATCCCGAAAGCCTCCCTGGCGCGGTCAAGCAGCGCGTCGAGCGCGTCCTGTCCGCGCAAGATGCTGCCCGCCGTGGTCACCAGGAGCTCGGATTCGGCGTTGGCCCGCACCGCCTGCTTGGTGCGGCGGGCGGTCATGTCCACGATCCAGCTGACGACGAGCCCGACCGCGACGAACACCCCCAGGGCCAGGGCGTTGTTCGCCTCGGCGATCGTCCATTCGTGGATGGGCGGCGTGAAGTAGTAGTTGAGCAGCAGCGATGCCGCGATCGCCTCGAGCACCGCGGGCACGAAACCGCCGGTGAGCGCGACGGCGATGACCGCGACGAGGTACACGAGCATCTCGCTTGTCAGGTTGAGGCCGGACCGGAAGCTCGTGAGCACGATCGTCGCGAGCGGCGCGAGCGCCACCGCCAGCAGGTACCCGGCGGCCTGGCGGCGCGGCGTGATCCCGCCCCGGTGCCTGGGCAGCAGCCCCCACCGGCTGCCCACGTGGGCGTGCGTGACGATGTGCACGTCGATCGGGCCGGAGTCGCGGATCGTGCGCGAACCGATGCCGGGGCCGGTGAGCAGGGCGAGCAGCCATGAGCGCCGGCTCGCCCCGAGCACGAGCTGGGTGGCGTTCTCCGCCCGCGCGAAGGTGAGCAGCGCCTGGGAGATGTTGTCGCCGACGACCTGGTGGTAGCTGCCGCCAAGGGATTCGACCAGCTGGCGCTGCCTGGCGAGGCTGGCGGGGTCGGCGCCGATGAGCCCGTCGGACTTGGTGATGTGCACCGCGAGCAGGTCGCCGCCTGAGGTCCGTGCCGCGATCCGCGCCGCGCGCCTGATCAGCGTGTCGCCCTCCGGGCCGCCGGTAAGCGCCACGACGATTCGCTCCCTGGCCTCCCACTGGACCTTGATGTCGTGCTCGGCGCGGTACTTCTGCAGCCCCTCGTCGACCTTGTCGGCCAGCCACAGCAGCGCGAGCTCGCGCAACGCGGTCAGGTTCCCGGTCCGGAAGTAATTGGTGAGCGCCGCGTCGATCTTCTCCGCCGGGTAGATGTTGCCGTGCGCCATCCGGCGGCGCAGCGCCTCCGCCGTCATGTCGACGAGCTCTACCTGGCCGGCGGCGCGGACCACCGCGTCGGGCACGGTCTCCCGCTGCGGCACTCCGGTGATCTGCTCGACGACGTCGTTGAGTGACTCCAGGTGCTGGATGTTGACCGCGGAGATCACGTCGATGCCGGCGTCGAGCAGTTCGTCCACGTCCTGCCACCGCTTGGCGTTCCGCGAGCCCGGCACGTTGGTGTGCGCGAGCTCGTCGACCAGCGCGATCTGCGGATGGCGGGCGATGACCGCATCGACGTCCATCTCCTCGAAGCTGGCGCCCCGGTAGGGGATGCTCGCCCGGGGGATGATCTCGAGGCCGTCAAGCAGCGCCGAGGTCTGGGGCCGGCCGTGCGTCTCGGCGAACGCGACGACGACATCCGCGCCGCGCTCGCTGCGCCGGTGGCCCTCGCCCAGCATGGCGTAGGTCTTCCCCACTCCGGCGGCGGCGCCCAGGTAGATGCGCAGCTGCCCGCGCGGGACCGCGCGGCCACCAGATTGTCCGCCCATACCTCTATATTGCCGCAGGGCCACAGGTCAGCCGTGCGGCCTAACATCCTCCATGCGCCTCAAGCCCGGAGTATCGGGCCGGCCTGGCGCCTCAAGCCCGGCGTATCGGGCCGGCCTGGCGCCGCATCGCGAAGTACTCGCCCGACTTGCGCTGCCACAGCAGGATCACGGCGGCAAGGCCGATCAGCCAGACGATGAAGCCGAATGCCTTTACGCTGGCGACCCCCGGAATGCCGAGCACCACGAACTCGATGAACGTGCCCGCGCCGAAAAGCACCGTGCCGGCGGTCCTGACCCAGCGCCGGCCCTGCTTGCTCGCGGACGCCAGCCAGATCCAGAGCGCTACGACGACGACCCCGACGACGAGTACCTCGACGCTGGCGACCGCCGCCAGCGATCTGGCGGTGTTCGCAGGGAAGACGGGATGAGTCCTGATGATGGCGGCCTTGACCTTGCCGATCATCGCCAGGATCACGAGCGTGTGAAGCAGGCTGAAGGCCGCGCCCAGGTACATGAGCCAGCAGGCCGCGAGCACCGGCGTGGGCAGCCGCGGGCGCAGCGGCGCGGCCGTGTAGCCGGACAGCAGGGCCGCCCCGGACGGCGCGGGCCACGACCCCGGCGAGGACGGCGGCCAGGGCGAACCCTGCCGGGCTGGCGCGGTCATGCCGAACGTCGGCGTTCCGCCCGGCTGGCCCCTGGCCGCCATGGTCGCCGTCGCCGCGGCGAGGTAACCGTCCTGCGCCGGCCCCGCCTGCGCCGGCCCCGCCTGCGCCGCCTGCGTCGCCGCCGCCTGGCCCGGGCTGACCTGAGCCGGGTAGGCCTGGGACGCCCGGATGATCCCGGCCACCGGTTCGGGCCAGAACGAGGCCGGCGTCGCGCCGATCGCCGGCCCGGCCTGCGCGATCATCGCGGCGAGCGCGGCAAGCCCCGGCCGCTGCGCCGGACTCTTCGCCAGGCACGCGGAGATCACGCTCCGCAGCCGGTCCGGGACCCCGGTCAGGTCCGGCTGCGCCGTGACCACCCGGTAGAGGACGGATGCCGCGCTTCCGGTGCCGAAGGGCGCGTTGCCCGTCGCCGCGTAGGCGAGCACGCAGCCGAGCGAGAAGACGTCAGCGGCCGGCCCGGGCTGCGCGCCCTCGGCCTGTTCCGGTGACATGTAGCCCGGCGTGCCCACCACCATGCCGGTCGCGGTCACCGAGGTGCCGTCGAGCGCGCGGGAGATGCCGAAGTCGATGACGTGCGGCCCGTCGGGCGCGAGCAGCACGTTGGCCGGCTTGAGGTCGCGGTGCACCAGGCCGCTCGCGTGCACCACGCCGAGCGCCTCGGCAAGCCCGGCGGCGAGCCGCCAGGTGGCCGCCTCCGGCAGCGCGCCGTGCCCGCCGACCACGTCGGAAAGCGACGGTCCCGGCACGAACGCGGTGGCCAGCCACGGCGGGTCGTCGTCCAGTCCCGCGGCGACCACGGGAGCGGTGTACATGCCGCCGACCGCGCGCGCGGCGGCCACCTCGCGGCCGAACCGCTGCCGGAACTCGGGATCCTGCGCCAGTTGCGGGTGGATGACCTTCACGGCCACCGCCCGCCCGGCGCGGGAGTAGGCGAGGTAGACCTGGCCCATGCCGCCGGCGCCCAGCCGGGCACGAAGCTGGAACTGGCCCACAACCTTCGGGTCGTTCGCGGAAAGCGGTTCCATCCGTGCTCCCAAGACGCCCTGCCGAGACCGCACGCAGAGATTACCCGCATCTGCCACGGCCTGGCTGCACTTGCGGCAAACGAGCTCGATGTTACCCGTGATTCCAGGTCCGGCCCAGGACCGAGCCGCACAGCGCCACGACCGCGAGGACAAGCAGCGACCACCCCGTCAGTGGCCCCTTCCACACCAGATGGGCGTGCCGCCCGATGATGAACCCGTCGTAGAACAGCCAGCTAATGCCCCCGCAGGCCAGGGCCGCGAGCAGCGTCATCCGCAGGGCCACGCCGAGCGCGGCGAGCGCGAGCACGGCGAGCGCGACAACCGGGTGGCGCGTCCCGCCCGCCACGATGGCCGCGGTCGTCGCCACCGCGGCCGCGCAGTACCCGGCCGCCGCCGCTTCGGGCATCCGCCACCGGCGCCACGATTCGCCGTGCCTGCCGGCCGCGGGCGCCCGGGTCTGGCCGGGAATCACGCGCAGGCGCGGCCAGTGTGCCGTTGCCATGTAACCACCGTGCCTGGAGTCGCGTGGCCACGTCACTTGAGCAAACGCCATGCATACGCGCGCATACGGAACCCAGGCGGGCCGGCCGGGCGGCCGGCGTCAGGGCTGGTAGCGGTAGCCCATGCCCGGCTCGGTCAGCAGGTGCCGGGGCCGGGAGGGATCCTCCTCGAGCTTGCGGCGCAGCCGCGCCATGTGGAACCTGAGGTAATTCGTCCTGTTCTGGAAGCCCTGACCCCACACGTCGGCCAGCAACTGGGAAGAGCTCACCAGCTGGCCGGGGCGGCGCAGCAGTATCTGCAGGAGGCGCCACTCGGTGGGGGTCAGCGTTGGCGCCGGAGAGCCGGCCGGGAACGTTCGGACATCTGACTGGACAATCGTGTGCGCGGTCAGATCGATCGTCCACCGGCCGATCGCGGCTACGGCGGGGACCGCCTGGGCGGTCGCTTCGTCGCGGCGCAGCGCGGCGCGCAGCCGTGCGAGCAGTTCCGCCATCGCGAACGGCTTGGTGACGTAGTCGTCGGCGCCCGCGTCGAGCGCGCCGATCTTGTCGCCCGGGCTGGTCCGGCCGGACAGCACGATGATCGGCGCCCGCGACCAGCCGCGGAACGCGACGATCACGTTCGTGCCGTCCATGTCGGGCAGGCCGAGGTCGAGGATGATCGCGTCCGGCGGGCTGCTGGCCGCGACGTCCAGGGCTTCCCGGCCGTTCGGCGCGGTCAGCACCTCGTAGTTCCTGGCACGCAGGTTGAGCTGCAGCGCCCGCCGCAGCTGCGGCTGGTCCTCGACGACCAGGATCAGCACGCCCGCCTCAAGTCCCGGACTTGGCCGAAAGCTCGTCGAGCGCGATGTTCAGCGTGAGCACGTCCACCCGCGGCTCGCCGAGGAAGCCGAGGTTCCGGCCCTGGGTGTACTGGTTGACCAGCGCCTGGACCTTGGAGACGGGCAGGTGCCTTGCCGCGGCCACCCGGGCGACCTGGATGTCCGCGTACTGCGGCGAGATGTCCGGGTCGAGTCCGGAGCCTGAGGCGGTGACCGCGTCCGGCGGGATCGCCGAGACCGGCACGTGGTCGAATGCCGCGATCTGCGCCTGGCGCTGCCTGATCTCCTTGAGCAGGGTGGGGTTGTTCGGCCCGAGGTTGGAGGCGCCCGAGTAGCCGGGGTCGCAGCCGTAGTCGTTCCTGGCGCCGCTTGTCGCGTTGGACGGCCGCGGCTGGAAGTACTGCGGCAGCGGGTTGCCCTGAGAATCCACGAACTCCTGGCAGATCAGGCTGGACCCGACGACCTTGCCGTTGTAGGTCACCAGCGACCCGTTGGCCTGGTGCCGGAAGGCCAGTTGCGCGACGCCCACCATGACCACGGGATAGATGATCCCGCAGACCACGGTGAAGATCAGGATCGCGCGCAGCGCCGCGATGTGCTGCCTGACGACAGACGGAAGACGGTTCACGTCGATCACCTGAATCCGGGGATGTTCATGATGATGAGGTCGATCCCCTTGATGAATATGAACGGGATGATCAGGCCGCCGACGCCGTAGATCCACAGGTTCCTGCGGAGCATGGCGCTGGCCGACGACGGCTTGTACCGGACACCGCGCAGCGCCAGCGGGATCAGCGCGACGATGACGAGCGCGTTGAAGATGATCGCCGAGGCGATCGCCGAATCCGGGCTGTGCAGGTGCATGATGTTCAGCTTGTTCAGCCCGGGGAACACCGAGGCGAACATCGCGGGGATGATCGCGAAGTACTTCGCGACGTCGTTGGCGATGGAGAAGGTGGTCAGCGCGCCGCGGGTGATCAGCAACTGCTTGCCAATCTCCACGATCTCGATGAGCTTGGTCGGGTTGGAGTCCAGGTCCACCATGTTCCCGGCTTCCTTGGCGGCCGAGGTCCCGGTGTTCATGGCCACGCCGACGTCGGCTTGCGCGAGGGCGGGCGCGTCGTTGGTGCCGTCGCCGGTCATCGCGACGAGCTTGCCGCCCTCCTGCTCCTTCTTGATCAGCGCCATCTTGTCCTCCGGCGTCGCCTCCGCGAGGAAGTCGTCCACGCCCGACTCTTCGGCGATGGCGCGCGCGGTCAGCGGGTTGTCGCCGGTGATCATGACGGTGCGGATGCCCATCGCCCGCATCTCCGCGAACCGCTCGGCGATGCCCTCCTTGACGATGTCCTTGAGGTAGACGACGCCGAGCGCCTGCGCCGTGCCGTTGGCCTTCTCGGCCACCACGAGCGGGGTGCCGCCGACCGCGGAGATGCTGTCCACCGTCTGGCCGAGTTCCTCCGGCGGGGTCCCGCCGTTGTCGCGGATCCACTGGCGCACCGAGCTCGCGGCGCCCTTGCGGACCTCGCGGCCGTCGGCCAGGTTCACCCCGCTCATCCGGGTCTGCGCGGTGAACGGCACGAACTGGGCGCCGGGCAGTTCGCCCGCACCGCGTTCGCGGATGCCGAACTGGTTCTTGGCGAGCACCACGATCGAGCGGCCTTCCGGCGTCTCGTCCGCCAGCGACGACAGCTGTGCCGCGTCGGCGAGGCGGGCGACCTGCACGCCGCTGACAGGCAGGAAATCGGTCGCCTGCCGGTCACCCAGGGTGATCGTGCCGGTCTTGTCCAGCAGCAGCGTATTCACGTCGCCCGCCGCCTCGACGGCCCGGCCGGACATCGCGAGCACGTTGCGCTGCACGAGCCGGTCCATCCCGGCGATGCCGATCGCGGACAGCAGCGCCCCGATCGTGGTCGGGATCAGCGCCACGATCAGCGCGACCAGGATGATCAGGTTCTGCGGCGCCTTGGAGTAGTAGGCCATCGGCTGCAGCGTCACGACCGCCAGCACGAAGATCAGCGTCAGCGAGGCGAGCAGCACGTTCAGCGCCACCTCGTTCGGCGGCTTCTGCCGCGACGCGCCCTCGACCAGGCCGATCATCCGGTCGATGAACGTCTCGCCCGGCTTGGAGGTGATCTTCACCACGATCCGGTCCGACAGCACCTTGGTGCCGCCGGTGACCGCGGACCGGTCACCGCCGGACTCCCGGATGACCGGCGCCGACTCTCCCGTGATGGCGCTCTCGTCGACCGACGCGACGCCCTCGACGACGTCGCCGTCTCCGGGGATGACCTGGCCCGCCTCGACGACCACGTGGTCGCCGACCTGGAGCTGGGTGCCGGGGACTTCCTCCTCGCGCACGTCGGTCGCCCCGGGTCGCCAGCTGACCAGCCGCCGCGCGACCGTCTCGCGCTTGGTGCGCCGCAGCGCCTGCGCCTGCGCCTTGCCGCGGCCCTCGGCGACGGCCTCCGCCAGGTTGGCGAACAGCACGGTCAGCCACAGCCAGACGGTGATCGTCCAGCCGAATATCGAGCTGTGGATGATCGCCGAGTAGATGGTCAGCGCCGAGCCGGCCTCGACGACGAACATGACCGGGTTCCTGATCTGGACCCGCGGGTCCAGCTTCCTGAACGCGTCCGGAGTCGACTTCCAGAGCATCTTCGGGTCGAGCAGGCCGCCGCCGACCCGCCGGGTCTGTGTTCCCTCCCGGGGGCCGGCCCCCCGCAGACCCCCCCTCCGGGGGGACTGCCCGCCCCCCCGTACCCCCCTGGCAGCGCGCGGCGAGGCGTTGAGCGGATTGCCGGACATCAGTGCAGCCCTTCTGCGAACGGGCCCAGCGCGAGCGCGGGGAAGTAGGTCAGGCCGACGAGGATGATGATCACGCCGATGAGCATCCCGGCGAACAGCGGCGTATGGGTCTGCAGCGTGCCCGCGCTCGCGGGCACCGGCTGCTGTCTGGCGAGCGAGCCGCCGAGCGCCAGCACGAAGATCATCGGCGCGAACCGCGCGACAAGCATCACCACGCCGCCCGCCAGGTTGTACCAGGTGGTGTTCGTGGCAAGGCCCGCGAACGCCGAGCCGTTGTTGTTGGCCATCGAGGTGAACGCGTAGACGATCTCGGTCAGGCCGTGCGGTCCGGGGTTGAGTATCGACGCGCGCGGTGCCTTGAACCCGAGCGAGATCGCGGCTCCGATCAGCGCGGCGCCAGGCGTGGCCAGGATGTACAGCGCCGCGAGCTTCATCTCGGTGGGGCGGATCTTCTTGCCGATGTACTCGGGCGTGCGGCCGACCATCAGGCCGCCGATGAACACGGTCAGCACGGCGAGCATGAGCATGCCGTACAGCCCGGCGCCGACGCCGCCGGGCACGACCTCGCCGAGCATCATGTCGAACAAGGTGATGCCGCCGCCGAAGGCGGTGTACGAATCGTGGAACGAGTTCACCGCTCCGGTGCTGGTCATGGTGGTCGAAGAGGCGAACAGCGAGGAGCCGGGTATGCCGAACCTGACCTCCTTGCCCTCCATCGCGCCGTGCGCGGCCTGCAGGGCGGTGCCCGCGTGCTGCCACTCGAAGAACGTGATGCCGCCGATGGAGGCCAGCCACAGGAGCGCCATCACCCCGGCCAGGATGTAGCCCTGCCGGTTGTCGCCGACCATCTTGCCGAAGGTGCGCGGCAGCGCGAACGGTATGACCAGGATCAGGAAGATCTCGAACCAGTTGCTGAACGGGTTCGGGTTCTCGAACGGGTGCGCCGAGTTCGCGTTGAAGAAGCCGCCCCCGTTGTTGCCCAGCTCCTTGATGACCTCCTGCGAGGCCACCGGGCCGCCGACCATCGTCTGCCGGCCGCCGGTCAGCGTGGTGATCGCGTGGGTGAGGTTGAAGTTGTCGATCACGCCGGAGGCCATCAAGATGATGGCGCCGATCACCGCCATCGGCAGCAGCAGCCGGACGACCACCCGGGTCAGGTCGACCCAGAAGTTGCCGAGCCGGTCGGTCTTGTTCCGCGTGAAGCCGCGGATGAGCGCGATCACGACCACGATGCCGACGCCCGCGCTGACGAAGTTCTGCACCGCCAGGCCCGCCATCTGGACGACGTAGCCCATCGTGGACTCGCCGGAGTAGTTCTGCCAGTTGGTGTTCGTGACGAACGACGCCGCGGTGTTCCAGGCCAGGAACGGCGAGACGTTGGGCATCCCGTTGGAGTAGGGCAGCCAGTGCTGCACCCGCTCCATGAGGTAAAGGAACAGCACGCAGACCGCGGAGAAGGCCAGCACGGACCGGGCGTAGGTGCCCCAGCGCTGGTCGGCCTCGGGGTCGATGCCCATCAGCCGGTAGAAGGCTTTCTCTACCCGCAGGTGCTTGCCGGACGTGCTGTCGCCAGTCCCGGTGGCCGACCCCCCGTACCCCCCGAAGATGCGGGCGATGTAGTCGCCCAGCGGCTTGTAGCAGGCCGCCAGCGCGGCGACCAGCAGCGCGGCCTGGAGAAAGCCCGCGAGTGAACTGCTCATGTCAGAATCGCTCCGGCCTGACGAGTGCGTAGACGAGGTAGATCGTGATCACCACGGCGACGATCAGGCCGACCCAGTTCTCAGCGCTCAAGGCGCTCGACCCCCTTGATGATGAGGAAGAGCACCGCGAAGACGGCCACCGTGGCGAAGATGGCCCAAAAATCGTTCATCGCAACTCCCAGGCTGCTGCTGACGGGCTGCGCGCCGCTCCTGGGCGCGCCCCGGACGGCACAATCAAACCGCTGCTCAGCCCTGGTTGCCCCGGCCCTTGCAGGCCCCATGCGGCGGCGCCGGGCTTCCTAACGGGCCCCATGCGCGCCGCGCCCGCGATGCGCCGCCCGATTCGGCGCCAAGGCGGCGGACGCTAACGTCCGGACAGTTCCGAAATGCCCGGCACGAGCGCACGGCGCCGCGGCCACGGCCTGCGGCCGCGGCCCATCTCGTCCATCAGCGCCGACGGGGGCACGGCCAGCACCGGGCACGTGGCGTGCGCCAGGCAGTACCGGCCGACGGACCTGCGCAGCGCGCGGCCCATCAGCGACCGCCGCCCGGTCCCGATGACGAGCAGGTCCCCGGGCTCGCTCGCCATGTTCACCAGGACAGGCCCGGTCTCGCCGCGCACCACGCGAGGCTCGACCGCCACCTCGGCGGGCACCCCGCCAAGCCCTGCGTCGAAGGCGGCGACCAGCCGGTTCATGGCGGCGTCGGTCCAGATCCTGCGCAGGTAGGGGGAGGGGTGGCGGCGCTCGGCGAGGTCGCCGCCCGGCGGGATCCAGGCGATCACCGGCATCAGGGGGACCCGGCGCTCGCGTGCCTCCTGCGCCGCGTACCGCAGTGCCTGCAGGCTGCCGAGCGAGCCGTGCACGCCGACGACGATCCGGCGCACCGCGGACACGATGCATCGCCTCCTGACATCACGAGGATATGCACAGTCTTACCCGCCGTAACCTCTTTCATTATCCCGAACGAGCGGTGGCGTCTGTACGGCGCACCCCTATACCCCGTTGATCGCGGTGACGCCGTCCAGCGTGGCGACGAACGCGGTGCCGCCGGCCAGCGACAGGGACGAGAAGTGCGGCATGCCCTCGGCGATCGCGATCTGGCTCAGCACCGCGCCGTTGGCGGGGTTCAGCTCGTACAGCGTGCCGCCGCTGTCGCTGTACCCGGTCACCCAGACGGCGCCGCCGCCGACGACGGGGGATCCGCGCGCGCCGTCCGGGCCGCGCCACAGCACCCGGATCTGGCGCTGCCGCGCGTTCACCGCGATGGCGGCCATGCCGCCGGACGAGCACGGCTCGTAGATCGTGTCCCCCGCGACCGCGGCCGCGCCGAACGCGTCGCAGATCGGCCGCGCGGCAAGCTGGTGCCCGATGCCGCCCATGCGAAGCGTGTCGAGCAGGTAGCCTACGCCGCGCTTGCCCATGATGAACGTCGCGTTCCCGGCGGCGAGCACCGGCTGGGTGGACCCGAGATCGCTGTCGTGGGCGTTGTCGTAGGCCCAGGTGGCGGGCGAGAAGAAGTCCAGCCGGCGCAGGCCGGGGCTGAGCCGTTCCACGGAGTCGCTGCCGTCGTACGCATCCCCCGGCCGCGCCGCGCCGTTCCCCGTCGACACCCACAGGTCGCCGTCCGGCCCGGTGACGGGACCGCCAGTTCCCCAGACGGCGCCCTCGCGGGTGGTGGGGGTCATGTAGCTGATGATCGGGCCGGCCCCGGAAAGCGGCACGCCGACGACCATGCCGCGGTACGGCCCGCAGTCGCCCGCCAGCCCGCCGAAGGCCACGTACACCCGCCCCGCGTCGATCGCCAGCCCCGGCCGCTGCTGGTCGTAGGCGGGATGGTTCAGTGGCGTGGGGACGTCGACGTCGCGCCGCACCCTGACGGCTCCGTCGCTCACCGACAGGCCGAACAGCACGTGGTGGTACCCGACAGTCTCGGCCACCGCGTACACGAGGCCGTCGCGCTGGTCATAGACAGGCGTCCCGGTGATGCCGAGCGGGAAGATGTCACCGCACCCGTTCAGCTGGCTCCGCGGCACCGGGGTGCCGAGGTGGGTGCGCCAGGCCACCTTCCCCGTGAACCGGTCCAGCGCGTAGACCGAGTCGTTCTCCGTCGCCGCGATCACCATGGCGCCGACCACGAGCGGCTGGCCGTAGACGGCGCCGTCGAGCCTGGCCGTCCACCCGCGGGTGAGCGGGCCCGCCTGCGGCAGCCCGGCCGCGACGCCGGTCCGCGCGGCGTTGACGTCGAACTCGGGCCAGGCAGCCGCCGGATGGGACCGCGCGCCCGCGCTCGCGCCGAGCGTGATCGGGGACGGTCCGCCCGCGTCGCGCATGGAGCCCTGCGCCGTGCTCACGGCGCCGCCCCCGGCGCTCGCCCCGGTGCCGCCCGTGCCCGCCCCGGCGCCGCCCGTGCACGCGGCGACGACCAGGACCGCCGCCGCCAGCGCCGTCATCCGGATCGCGTTGCCGCCGGATCCCCGCGCCAGCGCGCGCACCGCTGCCCGCGGCGACCTGTTCATCCCCGACAACATGAGTTCCTCACCGCTCGCATGCGATCAGTGTCGCAGGAGGTCCTGGCATGATGAATGGACTATGGACGACAACCTCTTCCCGCGGCATCAGGGTGCGGCGTCCTTCGTCGCCCTCGGCGACAGCTTCGCCGAGGGGCTGAACGATCCCGCGCCGGGCGGCGGCTTCCGCGGCTGGGCCGACCGGCTGGCGGGCATGCTCGCGGCGGAGCACCCCGGCCTGCGGTACGCCAACCTGGCGGTGCGCGGCAAGCTGCTGCGCCAGATCGTGCGCGAGCAGGTGCCGGCCGCGGTCGCGCTCTCGCCCGCCCTGGTCAGCCTCGCCGGCGGCGGCAACGACATCCTGCGGCCGGCCGCCGACCCGGACACGCTCGCCGAGCTCTTCGACGCGGCGGTGGCCCGGCTGAACCAGGCCGGCAGCCGGGTGCTCATGTTCACCGGCTTCGACCCGGTCGAGTTCCCGGTGCTGCGCCTGCTTCGCGGCCGGATCGCGGCCTACAACATGCACCTGCGCGCGATCGCCGACGCCAGGGGCTGCTACCTGGTCGACCTGTGGTCGATGCGGTTCCTGCGCGACGCCAGCGCCTGGAGCCCCGACCGGCTGCATCTCACGCCGCAGTCGCACCAGCGGGTAGCGCTGCGCGCCTGCGAAGTGCTCGGCGTCCCGGTAGCGGAAGACTGGCGCGCCCCCGCCCCCGCCCCCGCCCCCGCGGCCCCGGCCCCCGCAGCCGCGACCGCTTCCGCGGCCCCGGGCACCCGGGCGGCCCGCGCCTTGGCGCGACTGGCTGCCGCCCGTCCGGCGCCTGCCCGTCCGGCGCCTGCCTGGCTGGCCGCCCGCCGCGAGGACATCCGCTGGGCCCGCGAGTACGTGCTGCCCTGGGTAAACCGCCGCCTGCGCGGCACCTCCTCCGGTGACGGCCTCCACCCCAAGCGCCCCGACCTCAAGCCGGTAACCCCGCCCGTCACGTAGCGCCCTGGCCGCTCCGCGTCGGCTGGCGGCTCGCAACCGCGGCCGTGGCGCAGCAGCCAGCCGTGACCAGATAGCCGCGCACGGCGAAGGCTTCCCGCAGTGCACGGCGCTGCGGGAGCCGTGACAGCCGCGACGCCGGGCATCGAGCCGGCCGGCTGCCCGGCGCGCAGTCCCGTGCCAGGACCGCCTCACCCGGGACCCCGCCGCCCCCCGGTTCCCGGGCGCGTCCGGTGGCCGCCGCCCGCCGCGGGTCCGCGCGGCCCGCGGGCCCCGCCAGCCGGCGCCCAGCGGCCAGGACAGGACAGCGCCCGACGGATTAACCACCAGGATCAGGCTCTGGCGCGAATCTCTGGCCGGTAACGATGACCGCCTCTAACCTGCGTCCCGTGCGTCCCGCACGAACCACTGGCTCGTGCCGCGTTCTGGGCCAGATGCGCGGCTACCCCGGTTCGATTGGGCCAGATGCGCAGCTGCCCCAATTACGGATGCGCAGGTGCCCCAATTAGGTTGGCGTGGCCCCGGTCCCGGACGACCGGGGCAGGGGCGATGGCCCCGCACGATGGGCGTTCACTCCGTCAGGGCGCCGGATTCGGCGATACGGCGCCGCGGCTGCCGGATGGATGGCGGCAGCAGGCGGCCGGGGCTGGCCAGTGCCAGCAGGACGGCGAGCCCGGCCACCAGGGGCGCCCACCAGATCCAGACGTCGTGCGACGGGCCCTGGGCGGCGGCCGTCAGCCCGCCGGCGACCAGGCCCGCGGATACCAGCCGCGTCCAGCCGAGCACCGCCGCGGGTATGAGCGCCACCGCCATCGGCGGCCATGGGTAGTAGGACACCATCACGGGCTCGAAGAACGACCGCAGCGCGAGTGTGAGCGCGGCCCACCACAGCACGTCGGCGAGCACCGCCGCCGGCCACCAGCCCTCGCCGGCCACCGCCCCGCCGGCCCCAGGCCAGCCGGACGCACGAGGCCCGCTGGTGCCGGGCGCGTTGAGCTGGGCGAGCCAGCGGCGCCGGATGACCAGCGCGCAGCAGCAGGCGAGGATGATCGTCGCCAGCCGGGCGGGCCCGGCCGCGACGTTGCCGCCGGACATGTGCGGCGCGAGGGACGTCCACAGGGTCGGGTGGTTGATGACCGGCGAGTCGGGCTGGCTGGTCACCGCGGTGTACGTGGCGTGCCAGTTGGCCAGCGCGGCCGCGCCGAGCAGCGCGGCGGTGGGAACGGCGGCGCGCACTGCGAACCCGGGCATCCGCCGCCAGGGCATCAGGGCCAGCATCACCGGAAGCGCGAGCAGGACCAGCGGCTGGACGCAGATCGCGGCTCCGGCCAGCCAGCCCGCGACAGCGTTCCGTGACCTGCTCTGCGCCAGGATGGCGTACAGCAGCAGGCCCACGGCCACCGCGTCTTCCGGATGCCCCCAGCGGGCGGACACGTTCCACAGGATGCCCGCGCTCGCGGCCGACAGCAGCGCTCTCCTCCAGCGCGGCACCCCAAGCTGCTCGGCGAGCGCGTCGGCGGCGAACAAAGTCAGGCAGCACAGCGCGATCTGATACGGGCCGGCCACCAGCCACACCGGCGGGTGCAGGTTGTCCGGGCCCGGGATCCGCAGCGACAGCCCGGCCGCCGAGATGACGGCGGCGATCGGCACGAGGATGACCGCCGCTCCGGGCAGCGAGACCAGCCCTGTCGGCGACGTGTACAGGCCGCCGGCATTCCCGTGCGCGAGCCTGGTCGCCGCGACCAGGGTGCCCCATATGTCGTACGGGAGCGCCCACTCCTTCGCCCCGAGCATGGCGGGACCCCAGGTAGTGGTGTACATCCCGACCAGGAGCAGGCCGGCAGCCGATATCAGCGGGAACACCCGCCGCTTCAGCCTGCCCCGCATACCGGACCCTCTCCGCGCGATGGATCGCGTGCTACTGTACAGGCGCCGGCTCCGGGTGGTCAGCTGCCCGCGATCCGGCCAGCGCGTCAGGCAGCGAAGCCGGTGACGCCCGCGGCAGCGGGCCATTCTGGCGCTGTCCCGCAACTGTGAAGACCCCGCGAGGGGTCTAAGCCAGGTCGACTCCTGACGTGCCAGACGATATCGGCCCTCGTGGGAAGGGCGATCCGTCCCGGTGGCCGAAGGGGGTCGTCCCTGGCGCCGGCGGTCTCGCCTTCCTTCCCGCCCTACCGGGAGGAAGTGACACCCCGATGAAACTCCTTGCGCGGCCCTGGTGGGCCGCCGTGACGGCCGCGGCCGCCGTGACAGCCGCCGCGCTGGCCGGCTGCTCCGCGGCGGCCAGCACGCCCGCGTCCACCCGACCAGCGACTCCGGCGGCGAGCACCGCGACCGCCGGCAGCGCCAGGACGTCAGCCACGCCGGCGGCGGCCTTCCCCGTCACCGTCACCGCCGCCAACGGCGCGGTCACCATCCATGCCAGGCCCGCCAGGATCGTCTCGCTCGACCCGACCTCGACCGAGGACCTGTACGCGGTCGGCGCCGGGCCGCAGGTCGTCGCCGTCGACCAGGACTCGAACTACCCGGCGGGCATCCCGAAGACCAGCCTGAGCGGCCTCACCCCGAACATCGAGGCGATCGCCAGGTACGACCCGAGCCTGGTCGTCTGCTCGCAGAACTCCAACGGCCTGGTCTCCGGCATGGCCAAGCTCGGCGTGCCTGTGCTCATCGAGCCTGCGGTCGCCACCCTGAACGGCGCCTACGCGCAGATCGAGCAGATCGGCCAGGCGACCGGCCACGCGGCGCAGGCCGCCGATGTCGTCGCCGGCATGAAGGCGCAGATCGCAGCCGACGTGGCAAAGGCGGGCACCGCCCACAAGGGCATGACCTATTACTGGGAGCTGAGCGCGAACCCCTTCTACTCCGCCACCTCGAGCACGTTCATCGGTCAGATCGTCGGCCTTTTCGGGCTGAAGAACATCGCGGACGCCGCCAGCAAGCCGGCCGACGGCGGCTACCCCGAGCTTTCCGAGGAGTACATCGTCACGGCACGCCCGCGGATCATCTTCCTGGCCGACAACCAGGCCTCCGACGGCGGCCAGACCCCGGCCGTGGTCGCCAGCCGGCCGGGCTGGTCCGCCATCCCGGCAGTGAAGGACCACGAGGTCATCGCCCTGAACGACGACGTGGCGTCGCGCTGGGGACCCCGGCTGCCGCTGCTCGTCGCGCAGGTCGCCCAGGCGATAGAGCAGGCGCCCACGTCGTGAGGATGCCGTGAGCACCAGGTGAGAAGGAGCAGCGCGCTGTGCGCCGCGGCGGCCTTCCTGGTCGCCGCGGCGCTGGTCAGCGCACTGGTCGGGGCCGCTGACCTGAACCCGCTCGCGACGGCCGCCGCGCTCGCCGACAAGATCCCGTTCGTCCGCCTGCCGTCCGGCCTCAGCGCCCTCGACCGCGCGGTCCTGTTCCAGATAAGGCTGCCGCGCGTCGTGCTCGGCGCCCTGGTCGGCGGCTTGCTCGCCATATCCGGCGCCGGCTACCAGGGGGTGTTCCGCAACCCGCTCGTCGACTCGGGGCTGCTCGGCGCGTCGGCCGGCGCCGGGCTCGGCGCCACGCTCGCGATCGTCTACATGGGCGGAGCCGTCCCGGACGCCGTCCCGGTCGCCGCGTTCGTAGGCTCGCTCGCCGGGGTCGCGGTCGCCTACGCCGCCGGCGCCGCGGCCAGCGCGCGGGGCGGGATGACAGGCACCGCGACGCTGCTGCTCGCGGGCGTCGCGGTCGGCAGCTTCCTCACCGCCGTGCAGACCTTTATCCTGCAGCGTTCGGCGCAGGACGTGCAGGCGGTGTACACCTGGCTGCTCGGCTCGCTGTCCGGCGCGACGTGGCAGCAGGTGACCTCGATCCTGCCCTACGCGGCCGTCAGCACCGTTATCGTCCTGCTGCACGGCCGGCACCTCGACGTGCTCGCCGTGGGCGACGAGGAGGCACGCGCGCTCGGCATGCGCCCGGCGGCCGTCCGCCTGATCGTCGTCGCGGCGTGCACGCTCGCGGCGGCGAGCGCGGTCGCGGTCAGCGGCCTGATCGGTTTCGTCGGCATCGTCGTGCCGCACGTGGCGCGGCGGTTCGCCGGGCCGGGCTACCGCATCGTGCTGCCGCTGTCGCTGCTTATCGGCGCCGGGTTCCTGGTGCTCGCCGACACGCTGGCCCGCACCGTGCTGTCCCCCGCGGAACTGCCGATCGGCGTGGTCACCGCGCTGGCCGGATCGCCGGCTTTCATCTGGATCCTGCGCGGCCTGCGGGCGGCGGGGCCGTGACCGGCGTACCGTGCCTGAGCATGCGGATACTGGTTCTCGGCGGCACCTCGTTCGTCGGCCGCGCGATCGTCGCCGACGCCCTCGAACGCGGCGCCCAGGTGACCCTGTTCGGCCGGGGCAGGACGGGAGCCGGGCTGTTCCCCGGCGTGCCCAGGCTGCTCGGCGACCGCGACGCCGGCGACTGCGCGGCCCTGGCAAGCGGCCGCTGGGATGCGGTGGCGGACGTGAGCGGATATGTCCCCAGGCACGTCGGGCAGGCGATGGACGCTCTGGGGGACCGGGTAGGCAGGTACCTGTTCGTCTCCAGCCACGCGGTCTACCGTCACGAGGGCCTGCGGCCGGGTTCGGCTGAGGACGCGCCGCGCCGCGCGCCGGTCAGGGACACCGAAGAACTCGGCTCGGACACCTACGGCCCCCTCAAGGTCGCCTGCGAGGACGACGTGCTGGCACGGTTCGGCGACCGGGCGACGATCGTGCGGCCCGGGAAGGTAGCCGGCCCGCACGACAACCAGGACGGGCTCACCTACTACGTCAGGCGGGCAGCCCGCGGCGGCCGGATCGCCCTCCCCGCCGACCCGGAGCAGCCCGTGCAGGTCGTGGACTCGAGGGACCTGGCGCGCCTGGTGATGCGCCTGCTCGAGGACGACCGCCCCGGCGCGTTCAACGCCGTCGGCCCCGCCGAGCCGGTGACGCTCGGCGGCCTGATCGGCACCTGCGCCCTGGTCGCGGGCACCGCGGTGCAGGTCGTCCCCGTCCCGCCGGAGACCGCGCCGCCGCTGTTCCCGCTTGTGCGGCCGGCGTGGGCGACCCAGCAGCGCAGCGCGGCGCGCGCCCGCGCCGCCGGCCTGCCAGCCACCCCGCTGGCCGTGACGGCGGCCGACGTCCTCGCCTGGGACATAGCCCGCGGCCAGCCGCCGCTGACCCGCGGTTTCAGCGCCGAGCAGGAGGCGGCGGCGCTCGCCGCGGCCGGGCGCCCGGGGGACCCGTGACGGCGCTCGCCGTGCAAGAGCTGACCGTGAGCCTGGACCGTACTGCGGTGCTGCATGGTGTCACGTGCGCGGCGGCCGCCGGCGGCTGGCTCGCCCTCATTGGCCCGAACGGAGCGGGCAAATCCACCTTGATCCGCGCTGCTGCCGGGCTGGTGCCATACCAGGGCGCGATCAGGCTGCACGGCGCCGACATCAGTGCGCTGCGGGTGCGCGACCGGGCACGGCTGATCGCCTACGTGCCCCAGGAGCCGGTGCTGCCGCCGGACATGACGGTCGGGCAGTACGTGCTGCTCGGCCGCACTCCGTACCTGGGGTACCTGAGCGGCCCTGGACGCCATGACAGGGACCGCGCCGCCGCGGCCCTGGAGCGGCTCGACGTGGCGCGCTTCGCCGCGCGGCGGCTCGCCCGGCTGTCCGGCGGGGAGCGGCAGCGGGTGGTCCTGGCCCGGGCGCTGGCCACCGAGCCGAAGCTGCTGCTGCTCGATGAGCCCACCTCGATGCTGGACGTCGGCCACCAGCAGCAGGTGCTCGAGCTCGTCGACGGCCTGCGCAGGGAGGGCGGCCTGACGGTGCTGTCCACGCTGCACGACCTGACCGCGGCGGGCCAGTACGCCGACGAGCTCGTGCTGCTGCACCAGGGCCGGGTCGTCGCGGCGGGCCCGGCGGCGACGGTGCTCACCGCGGAGCTGATCGGGACGGTCTACGCGGCCAGGGTCAGCGTCACCGCCGGCCGGGATGGCAGGCCGGTCGTCGCCCCGGTGCGCGTGCGGGACGAGCGCGGGCCGGGCTGACGTCAGAGCGCGCTAGGAGTATTGTCGCTTCCGTTCTTTCAACCGCGCCAGCTTTAAGGGGCCGCTATGTATCAGCCGTACCCGGGGGGGTCCCAGGCACCCGAGGTCTCGCGGCCCGCCGCGCCCACGTCCGTGGTCAGGGCTTGCCAGGCCATGTACGTCGGGGCTGCCGCGAGCCTGATCAGCATCGTCATCGCCATCCTTGACCGCCACGCCATCAGGACCGCGCTGCACAACCACAATCTCAAGCTGACCACAGCCCAGCTCAACAACACCTACCACGCGGCACTGGGCGCACTCGTCGTCGTCGGCCTGATCGGCGTCGGGCTGTGGATCTGGATGGCCATGATGTGCAAGGCGGGCAAGTCGTGGGCGCGGATCCTGTCGACGGTGTTCTTCGGCATCGAGACGATCGATCTGGTGGTTGGCACGGCGGTGCCGGGCGGTGGCAGCGCCGCCACACGGATCTACGGGATCCTCATCTGGCTGATCGGCCTGGTCGCCACCGTCCTGCTGTGGCAGCGCCGGTCCAGCGAGTACTTCAGGGGCGCACCGCGATACTAGGGGAGTGACGCCGGGGGAGCTCGGATTCGACCTGCTGGTCGGCGCTGCCACGGTGCTCGTGGCGATCGTCGCGGCACGGCTGGCGCACAGCGCCGGGCTCCCCGCGCTGCTCGTCTTCCTCGGGCTGGGCCTGGCCCTCGGCCAGGAGGGCATCGGCATCCGCTTCAGCGACTCCAGCCTGGCGGAGGTCCTCGGCCTGGGCGCGCTCGTGCTGATCCTGGCCGAGGGCGGGCTGACCACGAACCTGGCGCACGCCCGGGCGGCCGCGCCCGCGGCGATCACGCTGGCCACCGCCGGTGTGGCGGTGAGCATCGGCGTCGTCGCCGCGTGCACGCACTGGATGCTCGGCTTCACCTGGCGGGACGCGCTGCTGCTCGGCGCCGTCCTCGCGCCGACCGACGCGGCCGCGGTGTTCTCCGTCCTGCGCCGGCTGCCGCTGCCGCCCGTGCTGTCGGGGATGCTCGAGGGAGAGTCCGGGCTGAACGACCCGCCCGCGGTGCTCGCCGTCACGCTGCTGAGCCAGCCTGGCCTGCATCGTCCGTCGCTGCTGCTGGCGGTCGGCGAGGTGGCGTGGGCGCTGGCGGCGGGGGCGGCGATCGGCATCGGCGTCGGCCTGGTCGGCATGACGTTCCTGCGCCGGGTGGCGCTGCCCGCCTCCGGCCTGTACCCGGTCGCGGTGCTCGCCCTGATCGTCGCCGGATACGGTGCCGCGTCCCTGGCGCGGGCGAGCGGATTCCTCGCGGTCTACGTGTGCGCCGTGCTGCTCGGCAACGCGCGGCTGCCGCACGGTCCCGCGACCCGCGGCTTCGCCGAGGGCGTCGCCTGGCTGGCCCAGATCGGGCTGTTCGTCGTGCTCGGCCTGGTGGCGTCCCCCGCCCGGCTGCCCGCCCAGATCCTGCCCGCGCTCGCGGCCGGCGCCATACTCGTCCTGCTCGCCCGCCCGGCGGCCGTGTTCGCCGCCACGCTGCCGTTCCGGCTGCCGTGGCGGGACCGGGCGTTCCTGTCGTGGGCAGGGCTGCGCGGCGCGGTGCCCATCGTGCTGGCCACGATCCCGCTGAGCGGGGAAGCGCCGGCCGCCACCCGGCTGTTCGACATCGTCTTCGTCATCGTCGTCGTCTTCACGCTGCTGCAGGGACCGACGCTGCCGCTCGCCGCGCGGTGGCTGAAGGTCGCCAGCCCGGCGGAGCCGCTCGATATCACCGTGGAGGCGGCGCCGCTGGAGGAACTGCACGCGGACCTGCTGCAGGCCCAGATTCCCGACGGGTCCAGGCTGCACGGCGTCGAGGTGTTCGAGCTCAGGCTGCCCGCTGCGGCGAACGTGGCGCTGATCGTCCGTGACGGCCACAGCATCGTCCCCGGCCCCACCACGGTCCTGCTGACCGGCGACCGCCTGCTGATCGTGGTCCCTGCGGCGGTCCGCGAGCGGACCGAGCGCCGCCTGCGCGCCGTCAGCCGGGCCGGCAAGCTGGCCGGCTGGTTCGGCGAGTACGGCCTGTTACCCCGACGGCGGGCGCGCCGGGCCGGACCGGGGCAGCCGGACCAGCCAGCACGCCTCGTCACCGTCGGCAGGTGGCGAGGCGTGCTGGCCGCGCTCGGCCGGGCTCAGCCCCAGGCGACCACGCGCTTGGGGCGGATCGTGACGACCACGCGGGTGTCGTCCGGGTTGTCCCTCGTGCGCAGGTCCGCGCCGTACTTGGCGCCAAGCTTGTCGGCGAAGGAGTAGTCGTCGTCCGGGGTGATCTCCGCGTCACCGCGCAGCTCGATGTAGCGGTACGGCGGGTCGCCGAAGATGATGAGGCTGCACTTGGGGTTGGCCTGCAAGTTCTTCAGCTTCTGGCGGGCGGTGTTCAGCGAGAGCCGGACCGTGTCGTCCTCGGCGAGGAACCAGATGCCGGACAGTTGCGGCCGCCCGCTGGACCCGATGGTGCCGAGCACCGCGACCTGCGCGCTGAGCAGGTCGCGGTGCGATTCTGGAATCGTCGTCATGCGACGAACTCTACGACGCGCCTGCCCGGTTTAGGCGCTGAAGATCGTATATCGTCGGCCGAACCGCTGCGCCGTGTCGCTGACCCCGCAAGCACGGCCGACGTGGCGGGCGGCCCAGGTTTCCGGCACCTGGCGAGACGGATTTCACGGCGTGCCGGGCTCGTGCCGGCGCAGCAGTTCCTCGCGCAATACCGTGTTGGCGCTGGTTTCCGCTGCCCTCGCCCAGGCGCCACGGGCCCGTTCGGGATAACCGGCTTCTTCCAGCAGTGCGGCGTGCGCGGCATGCAGCGGCGAGTACCCCTGCAGTGCCCCAGAGGCGAGCACGGGCTCGAGCACGGCGAGCCCGGCGAGCGGACCGGTGCTCCTTGGTCTCCACGTACGGCCCGTCCGTGATGAGCCTGCCCTCGCCGCGCACCCGCACGCTCGTCGCCGTCTCGGTGTGCGTGAGCTGCTCCGCGGCGACGAGCGCCCCGGCGTCCTTGACCGCCTGGGTGTAGTCGACCCAGGCGCCGCCCCGGTCCGTCGCGTGCTCGTTCGCCGCCGTCATGGCCGCGTACTCTTCTGGCGTGTTCTGGGAGTAGATCAGCAGTGCGTACTTCATCGTTGCCTCCGTCTGTAGTACGTTCCCCATACCTACGGCGGGGCTAGCCGGTTTTCGACAGGCCTGCGGTAATTCTCCCCGTCCCACGGGTGCGGCGCGCAGGGGACCAGTCCGCGGCTGGCCCTGCCCCGCCGCGATCGCCCCGACCGGACCGCGAGTGGGCCAGTTGTGCGATTACCTGGTAACACAGCCGTAATGGACGAGTCAGCTGTTTCACATGCCCGACATATTCGGGCTGGACTCAGGAAACGCTCGTGCGGCACTGTCGGTACAGGCAAACGAGAGGTGGTCCTATGAAGCTCATAACGGCTGTCATCAAGCCCTTCAAGCTTGACGATGTCAAGGCGGCGTTGCAGGCGTTCGGCGTGCACGGCATGACGGTCAGCGAGGCGAGCGGATACGGCAGGCAGCGCGGGCACACCGAGGTCTACCGGGGCGCCGAGTACCAGGTAGACCTGGTACCCAAGGTCCGCGTCGAGGTGATCTGCGACGACGAGGACGCCGACGACCTGGTGGGCGTCGTCATCAAGGCCGCGCAGACGGGGCGGATCGGCGACGGCAAGGTATGGGTCCAGCCGGTGGACACCGTCGTCCGGGTCCGCACTGGTGAGCGCGGCGCGGATGCTATCTGAGCCGGACGCCATGTTAGCCGCGCGTTCGAGCCAGCAAGGGGGGCCGGTACCGCGAGCGCGCCACGCAAGGCGTGCACGACCACCCGGGGGACCTGGTGAATGTCATGACCACTTTCGCGGCTGATCGCAGCCGAAGGACCACAGAGACAGATCGATGGCTGGCCGGGATGCTGGGGGCAGAACCCGGCGTCGCTCTCGTCGCGGTCGGCGGCTACGGCCGCAAGGAACTGCTGCCCGGCAGCGATCTCGACGTGCTCCTGCTGCACGACGGCAGGGACGGCATCGCGAAGATCGCCGACCGGATCTGGTACCCGGTCTGGGACTCCGGTGCAAGGCTCGACCACGCGGTGCGGACCGTGCCGCAGGCCAGAAGGGTGGCACGCGCCGACCTCAAGGTCGCGCTCGGGCTGCTGAACGCCCGGCACATCGCGGGCGACTCCGACCTGACCACACGGCTGCGCGAGGGCGCGCTTGAAGACTGGCGGAGCAATGCCAGGACCCGGCTGGCGGAGCTCAGGGAACTGCACGAAGAGCGCACCCGCCTGCACGGCGAACTCGCCTTCCTGCTGGAACCCGACCTCAAGGAGTCCCGCGGCGGGCAGCGTGACGTGCATGCCATCCAGGCGATCGCGGCCGCCTGGGTCGCGCCAGCGCCCGGGCCGCGCGTCCGCGCGGCCTACGAGCAGATCCTGGACGCGCGCCATGTGCTTCACACGGTCACCGGCCGGCGCAGCGACCGGCTCGTGCTCGAGGAACAGGACGAGGTCGCGCGCATGCTCGACCTGCTCGACGGCGACGCGCTGCTGCGGAACCTGGCCGGCGCGGGCCGTACGGTCGCCTACGCGGTCGATCACGCCTTCCGGCAGGCAGACAGGGCCAGTGGCGGCAGGCGGGGGCTCGGCGTCCGGATGCGGCGCGCGAAGCCGGAGCGGCGCCCGCTGGCGGACGGGGTTGTCGAGCAGGACGATGAGGTCGTTCTCGCACGGGCGGCGGTGCCAGCCTCCGATCCGGTGCTCGTGCTGCGCGCCGCGGCGGCCGCGGCGCAGGCAGGCCTGCCGCTGGCGCCGCGGACACTCGCGCGGCTCGCCGAATGCCCGCCGCTGCCCGTTCCCTGGCCAGAGGACGCGCGGGACGCGCTGATCACCCTGCTCGGCGCGGGTCCCAGCGCGATCGCCGTGTGGGAGGCGCTTGACCAGGAGGGGCTGCTCACCGCGCTGATCCCGGACTGGGAGCGGGTCCGCAACCGCCCGCAGCGCAATCCGCTGCACCGGTTCACCGTCGACAGGCACCTCGTGGAGTGCGCGGTGAACGCCGCGGCGCACACCCGCGACGTCGCCAGGCCGGACCTGCTGCTGCTCGCCTGCCTCCTGCACGACATCGGCAAGGGCTGGCCGGGCGACCACAGCGTCTCCGGCGAGGTCGTCGCACGCGATGTGGCGCGCCGCGTCGGGCTGAACGACGCCGACGCCGAGGTGATCGCCGCGGCCGTCAGGCATCACCTGCTGCTGCCTTCGGTAGCGACGCGCCGCGACCTGGACGACCCGATGACCGTGCGGCACGTGGCCACGACCTTGGGCAGCCGGCTGCTGCTGGAACTGCTGCACGCGCTGTCTCAGGCGGACGGGCTCGCGACAGGGCCGGCAGCGTGGAACGACTGGAAGGCGGGGCTGGTCGCCGACCTGGTCGGGCGGGTGTCCGCGGTGCTCGCGGGCGAGCCCGCCCCTGAGCCCCCGCCGCTGCGCGAGGACCAGCTCGCGCTCGCCTCCGGCGGCGGGCCGGCCGCGATCGTCAAGGGCAGCGAGGTCACCGTGGTCGCGCTCGACCGGCCGGGCCTGCTGTGGCGTGCCGCGGGCGTGCTCGCCTCGCACCGGCTCGCCGTCCGGGGAGCGAACGCGCGGTCGATCGGCGAGACCGCGGTCACCGTGTTCAGCGTCGCCCCGGAGTACGGGGACCCGCCGGATGCCGCGCTTGTCGCCGCGGACCTCCGGCGGATGCTCGAGGGGCGCCTTGACGTGGAGGACCGCCTCGAGCGGCGGGCCCGTGCGGCGCGCCCTCAGGGCACCGCGGCGCCGCCGCCCAAGGTCACGCTGGTCGACGGCGCCTCGCAGGGCGCGACTGTGGTCGAGGTCCGCGCGCACGACGAGCCCGGTCTGCTGTGGCGGATCGGCCGGGCGCTCGGCGAATGCGGGCTCAACGTGCGGACGGCGCGGGTGGAGACCCTGGGTGCGGAGGCGGTGGACGTCTTCTACGTCACCGACGCCGCCGGGGGCCTGCTCACCGACCCCGAGGCCCGCCGCAGCGCCGTCGCCACCGTGCTCGCCGCGCTCACTGTTGTGTTATCTCCCGGTGCCCGGCCCCGCTGGGCCGGTCCCCCGGGCACCCCGGCCCCGGGCACCCGCCCCCCGGGCACCCCGGCCCCGGGCGGGGGACCGCTCGTCCCTCCGTACCTCCCTGGGCCCGGTAGCCTGGAACCGTGTTTGAGACGCTATCTGACCGGCTGGCCCAGGTCTTCTCCTCGTTGCGCGGCAAGGGGCGGCTGTCCGCCGCCGACATCGACGCGACCGCGCGCGAGATACGCATCGCGCTGCTCGAAGCGGACGTCGCGCTGCCCGTGGTCAGGCAGTTCATCGCGCGGGTGAAGGAACGGGCCGGCGGCGCGGAGGTGTCGGCCGCGCTCAACCCCGCGCAGCAGGTCATCAAGATCGTGCACGAGGAACTCGTCGGGATTCTCGGCGGCGAGGCGCGCCGGCTGCGGTTCGCCAAGGTCGCGCCGACCGTGATCCTGCTGACGGGGCTCCAGGGAACAGGCAAGACCACCCTGGCGGGCAAGCTCGCGCTGTGGCTGAGGGAGCAGGGCAACACGCCGATGCTCGTCGCCTGCGACCTGCAGCGTCCCAACGCCGTGCAGCAGCTTCAGGTGGTCGGCTCACGCGCGGGCGTCCCGGTGTACGCGCCGTCGCCCGGCAACGGCGCCGGCGACCCGGTGGCGGTCGCGCGTCAGTCGCTCGACGAGGCGCGGCGCACCCAGCACAACATGGTGATCATCGACACCGCCGGACGGCTGGGCATCGACGAGGACATGATGGCCCAGGCCCGCGCCATCAGGGACGCGGTCGAGCCCGACGAGGCGCTGTTCGTCGTCGACGCGATGGTCGGCCAGGACGCGGTGGCCACCGCGCAGGCCTTCCTCGACGGCGTCGGCTACGACGGCGTGGTGCTGACCACGCTGGACGGCGACGCCCGCGGCGGCGCCGCGCTGTCGATCACCGCGCTGACCGGCCGGCCGATCATGTTCGCGTCCACCGGCGAGAAGCTCGCCGACTTCGACATGTTCCATCCGGACCGGATGGCCTCCCGGATCCTGGACATGGGCGATGTGCTCAGCCTGATCGAGCAGGCGGAGAAGGCGTTCGACGCCGAGCAGGCGGCGAGCATGGCGTCCCGGCTGATGTCGGGCAGCGACATCACGCTCGAAGATTTCGTCGAGCAACTGGGGATGCTGCGCAAGATGGGCTCGATCACCAGCCTGCTCAGCCTGATGCCCGGCGCGGGACGAAACAAGGAGCTGCTTTCAAGGGTCTCCGACAAGGACCTGGACAGGGCCGAGGCCATCGTCCGGTCGATGACCCCCGAAGAGCGGCGCAACCCGAAGATCATCAATGGCTCGCGGCGACTGCGCATCGCGGGCGGGTCGGGTGTCGCGGTCGGCGAGGTGGCCCAGCTGGTAACGAACTTCTTCGAGGCCCAGAAGCAGATGCGGGCCTTCATGGGCGGCGGCATGCCTGGCATGCCCGCGCTGATGGGCGGCGGCGGAGCCCGGCGCGCCGCCAAGGCCGCCAAGGCCGCCAAGGGCAAGCGCAAGAGCGGCGACCCCCGCAAGGCCGCGCTGGCCGCCTCCGGCCGCTCGGACGGCTCAGGCGGTCAGAGCGGTCCTGGCGGCAGGGGCGGTCAGGGCGGCAAGGGCGGCAAGGGCGGCGCGGGCGGTCAGGCTGCAGGCAAGGGCCAGGGCGCGGTCGCGCCGACGTCGATGGAGGAGCTGGCGGAGCTCCTGCAGGACGCCGGCGCCGCCGGCGGCGGCGGCCCTGCCGGGTTCGGCGCCGACGGCTTCGCCGGCCTGCGCGGCGGCCTCGGCAGGCCCCTGCCCCCGATGCCGCCTGGCGCGATGCCTGGCGCGATGCCGCCAGGAAACGTGCCCGCCGCCTTCGGCAAGCGCCGCAAGAAGAAGTAACCGCTCCCTGCCCCGCGGCACATACCGGCGAGCGACCGCGATCAGCCGGCGGCGAGGGCGCGGACCGTCTCGATCGTGTCGGCCTCGGCGGCGGGCTTGTCGTCCCGGTAGCGCAGTACCCTGGCGAAGCGGAGCGCGACACCGCCAGGGTAGCGGGGACTGCGCTGCACGCCGTCGAAGGCAATCTCCACGACGAGTTCCGGCCTGACGTACACGGTCCAGTCGTCGCGGTGGTCTTCGAGCTGGAGAAGCCTGGCCGTCTGCCAGGTGAGCAGTTCGTCGGTGAGGCCCTTGAACGTCTTGCCGAGCATCACCCAGCCGCCGGCCCGCGGGTCGCGCGCGCCCAGATGCAGGTTCGACAGCCAGCCACGGCGGCGGCCGTGCCCCCATTCGACGGCGAGCACCACGAGGTCAAGCGTGTGCCGCGGCTTCACCTTGATCCACCCGGCGCCGCGCCGGCCCGCGGCGTACGGCGTGCTCAGCGCCTTGACCACGACGCCCTCGTGGCCGTGCGCGAGCGCGTCGCGGAAGAACGCGGTCGCCGAGTCCACCGAATCGGTCACCAGACGGGGCATCAGCAGTCCGGCGGGAACGATGCCCGCAAGCGCCGCGTGCCGCTGCTCGTCCGGCAGGTCGATCAGGTCGGCGCCGTCGAGGTGCAGCACGTCGAACAGGAAGACAGAAAGGGGCACGGCCGGCCCGGGGGCGTCGCTCGCGGCCCGGGCGGCGGTGTCCTGGAAGGGCAGCGGACTGCCGTCCGCGCGCAGCGCGATCAGCTCGCCGTCGAACACCGCGGCTCGCACGGGCAGCTTCCCCAGCGTCGCCACGACCTCGGGAAGCCGGGCGGTGATGTCGTCGAGCGTCCGCGTGAACAGCCTGACCGAGCCGCCGGCGAGGTGTGCCTGGATGCGGATGCCGTCCAGCTTCCACTCCACGGCCGCGTGCGCCGGGACCCCGTCCGCGATCTTGGCGAACGCGTCCTCCATGGACGCCGCGCTGGCGGCGAGCATCGGCTTGAGCGGCTGCCCGACCAGCAGGCCGAACCCGGCGAGAGCGTCGTTTCCGCCGCGAAGCGCCGCCTCGGCGACAGCGGGCAGCGATCCGCGCAGCATCACCGCGCGCCGCACCTGCGCCACGGGAACCGAGGCGGCCCTCGCGACCGCGTCGGTCATCACCCCGTCGAGCGCGCCCTGCCTCAGCTCGCCGGACAGCAGCCGGACGAGGAAGCGCTGCTCGTCGCCTGTCGCCGCGCCGAGCAGCGACCCGATCAGCTCCCTGCGTGACACGGCCGACCCCTTGCCCGCCACCGCGCCGATCCTGGTGAACGCCTCGTCGACATCGGTGAGCGTCAGCGACGGCGAGGCGGCCGGCGGCGGCGCCGAGCGCAACGCCGCCCAGCCGACGCCGATCTGCCGCTGCGGGAGCTCACCCGACAGGTAAGCGACGGCGATCGGCGCCTCAGGCGGCGTCGCGGCCCGCAACGCGACCGCGAGCGCCTCGATCTTCGCTAGCCGGGCACGGGTAGCGGCGACGGCCCGGGAGACTTCGGCCAGTTCTGCCAGCAGCACGCCTTCATTGTCTCGCCGGTCAGCGCTCCGTGCCCGGCTTCCCCCGGTTCCGGCCGGGCACGGGGAGCAGGGAAGGGTTCCACCGCCAGCGCCGTCTCTCGCCATCGGCCCACAGGTAGTACCCCACAGGGAAGAGCCGGATGTTGTACCGCTCGTCGAGCAGGCCCCACAGGCCCTTCCTGGCGAATATCGCGACTACGATGCCCACCAGTCCCAGGATGATCAGGTACCACTGATTATGGGATTGCAGGGTCTGCTGCAGCACCGTGTAGACGATGGTCCCGAGGATCGGTCCCTCGATCGTGCCGAGGCCGCCGATGATCGCCGCGAAGGCCATGATGGCGGTCCACTGCACGCTGAAGACGCCGCCGTAGGTGGTCGGCACGACCTGGAGTTGGTCGATGGCCAGCACGCCGCCGGCCGCGCCGCACCCGGCCGCCGCCACCACGAACACGAGCATCCTCGCGACCCCGATCTTGACACCCGAACTGCGCGCCGCCGTCTCGTCGTCGCGGATCGCGGTCAGCACCAGGCCGATCCTGCTGCGGAGCAGGACGTACATCGCGCCCATGGCCAGCACCGCGACGGCCAGGGCCGCCCAGTACGTGTACGCGGTCAGCACCGCCGGGTTCCACCCGGTAAAGGCGGGCAGCGGCATCCCTGTGCCGCCGCCGATGGACTGGAACTGCTCGATGAGCAGCGCGATCGCCGACGCCATCACCCAGGTGGCGATCGCGAAGTACCCGGTGCGCAGCCGGGAGACCAGCCACCACAGCGGGAACGCGGCCGCTGCGGCGCCGATCGCCGCGATCGGCAGCGAGGCGAACGGCGACAGCCCGTGCATGGCGGGGATCAGCACGAAGTACGCGCCGAGCCCGAAGAACGCCTGCTGGCCGACCGAGACCAGCCCCGCGTACCCGGCGAGCAGGTTCCACATGCTGGCCAGCGTCAGGATGTAGAGCGCCTGCACCATGATCACGAGGGTGCCCGACGCGATGTAGTACGGGAACGCCGCCAGCACGACGATGACGATGATCGCGCCGATCCCTGTCCATGCGACGTTCCTGCGCGACCGGGTTACCCGCAAATTTTCTCCCGAACGAGCGGTGGCGTCTGTCAGCAGGCTCATGACTGCGACCTCCGCGCGGTAAGGCCCTGCGGCCGGATCACCAGCACGGCGAGGAACACGACGTAAAGGGCGAACTGCTCGTAAGAGATGTTGATCTGCGCGCCGATCTGCTGGGCGACGCCGAGCACGATGCCGCCGAGCAGGGTGCCCCACAGGGAGCCCAGGCCGCCGATCACCACCGCGGCGAACGCGAACAGCAGGATCGTGTCGGTCCCCGCGTACGGGTAGACGTTGACCTTCATGCCGTAGGCGATGCCGGCCAGCGCCACGGTGCCGAACGCCGCCGCGGCCGCGATGCCGAACACGTGCCGGTAGTCGGCTCCGGCCAGCTGTGCCGCCTCCCTGTCGTCGGCGACGGCGCGGATGAGCCGCCCGTACTTGGACGAGGAGAGAAAGAACTGCAGGCCGAGCAGCACCACCACGGCGAGCGCGAAGATGACGGCATCGAGCCAGGCGATCTGGATCTGCGAGCCGATCGAGAACGAGGCGGTGATCAGGCTCGCCCCGGCGTCGAGGCTGCGGGTGTTGGCGGTGAAGAACTGCAGCAGGCCGTTCTCGATCACGATCGACAGGCCGAAGGTGACGATCAGCGTGATGAGCTCGCCGCGGCTGATCGCCGCCTGGAGCACCGACCGCTGCAGCACGTAGCCGAGCACCGCCATGACGAGCACCACCACGGGCACGGACCACAGGAACGGCATGTGGGTGGCCGTGATGATCCCGACGCCGATGTAGGCGGCCACCGTGGCCAGGTCGCCGTGCGCGAGGTTCACCACCTTCATCACGCCGAACATCAGCGACAGCCCGCACGCGAAAAGCGCGTAATAGCCGCCGGTCAAGATGCCCTGGATGACCGCGTTGACCCAGGCCATCAGGCCTCGCCCCCCTCGCTGTGATCCGCCTGTACCTCCGCGGCGGCAGCCCCCATGCCGAAGTACGCCGCTTCTACCTGCGCGGCGGTGACGTCGGACGGCCGGCCCTCCAGCGTGGTGTGGCCCTCGAGCAGGCACTGCAGGTGGGTCGCCACCCGGAGCGCCTGGCTCACGTCCTGTTCCACGAGCAGCACGGTCACGCCGGAGGCCAGGATCTGCGGCAGCATGCCGTAGATGCGCTGGACGATGAGCGGCGCCAGGCCGAGGGACAGCTCGTCGAGCAGCAGCATGCGCGGGTTGGCGACGAGCGCGCGGCCGATGGCGACGGACTGCTGCTCGCCGCCGGACAGCTGGGCCGTGCGCTGGCCGCGGCGCTCCTTCATCCACGGGAACAGGTCGTAGACCTGATGGATGTTCCACAGGCCCTTGCGCGCGTAGGTGGCGCCGACCTTGAGGTTCTCCTCCAGCGTCAGCGACGGGAACAGGCGCCTGCCCTCGGGGACCATGACGATGCCCGCGGTGGCCCGCTTTTCCGGGCGCATGCCGGTCACGTCCCGGCCGTCGTAGGCAATCGATCCGCCCGTCGGGTGGTGCAGGCCCGCGATCGTGCGCAGCAGCGTCGACTTGCCCGCGCCGTTGGCGCCGATGATCGCGTACACCTCGCCGGGGTACACCTGCAGCGAGATGCCGGACAGCGCGCGGAGCTGGCCGTGGTGCACGACCAGATCGCGGACTTCGAGCAGCGGCGCCACGTTCCCGGTCCGATCGCCGCCCCCGGCTGGTGTGGTCACGCTGTTCCCCCGCTCACTTCGGAGGCCCCCTGAGCGCCCGGGGCGCCCGGGGCATCGTCATCCAGGCCCAGCGTGGACGCGGTGACCTCGCTGCCGAGGTAGACCTCGCGCACCCGCGGGTTGGCGAGCACGGACGCCGGATCGCCGTCGCCGATGAACGCGCCGCCGGACAGGCAGGTGAGCCTGCTGACAAGCGCGGTCAGGGCGCGGACCACGTGCTCGATCCAGATCACCGCGATGCCTTCGGCGTTGATGCCGCGGATGACCTCGACCAGCACGGCGACCTCGGGGTCGGTGAGCCCGCCGGCCACCTCGTCGAGCAGCAGCAGGCTCGGCCGGGTGGCGAGCGCGCGGGCGATCTCGAGCCTCTTGCGCTGCAGCAGTCCCAGCCGGGCCGCCGGGATGTTCGCCTCGGCGGCGATCCCGGTACGGTAGAGCGCCTCGGCGGCCGCCTGATAGCTGGCCTGCCGCCGCAGCCTCGCGCCTTGCTGCGCCGCCACGAGCACGTTCTCGAAGACGGTCATGTCGGCGAACGGGCGGGGGACCTGGTAGGTCCGCCCGATGCCGAGCCGGCACCGGGAGGCCGGGTCGAGCCGGGTGATCGTGCGCCCGGCGAACCTGACCTGGCCGGAGCCGGGGGACAGGTCGCCGGAGATGAGGCCGAACAGGCTGGTCTTGCCAGCGCCGTTCGGCCCCACGATCCCGACCGTGTCCCCGGCTCCGACCGCGAACGACAGGTCTTCCGCGATGACGACGCGGCCGAACCGCTTCGTCACGTGGTCTAGTTCGAGCAATGGAGTGGACATCGCTTCCCTGCTGCCGGAAACCAGCCGGCCCTCACGCGAAGGTCGGCAGCAGGTCGCCGGTGATCTTGGCCTGGGGGAGCAGGGTGTTGTCGACGACCTTGGCCTCGAGCGGGTACGTGGTGCCCTTCTGCCACTGGATGCCGACCGGGGGGGTGATGACGACGCCGGGGGCGGGGGCCTTGGGGTTGGGGAAGTTCATCGGCCCTGCCACGGCGTCGGGGATGACGACCTCGTGGATGGCGGCGGCCACCTCGTCGTGGTTGTGCGGGTCGTTGACGGAGGTGAAGGCCTTGTAGGCGATCTCGAACAGGGTGTAGTTGGAGATGTTGGCGTTGGGCTGGCCGTGGCCGTCGGAGGTGTACAGGTTCGCGAGCTCCTGGCAGGACTGGCCGGTGAGGGAGGAGTGCCAGGGCAGCGAGGGGACCCACCAGGAGTCGGTGGCGATGTTGTAGACCTCCGAGCCCATGGCGTAGGCGTCGGTGGGGAACAGCAGCACCTTGGCGACGGTGGCGAGTTTGGGCTTGAAGCCCTGCTGCAGGGACTGCTTCCACATGGTGGCGAAGTCCGGTGGCAGCGGCACGTTGGTGAAGAAGTCCGCGCCCGAGGACTTGAACTGCGCGATCATCGAGCTGTAGTTGGTCAGCCCGTCGGTGTACGGGGTGGACAGCACCATCTTGTAGCCGGCCCCCTGCAGGATCGGCGGGAACACCGCGCGGAACGCGTTGCCGTCGCTGTCGTTGGGGAACGCGGCGGCGACCAGGTGGTTGTTGCCGTACTTCTTCCCGATGCGGTTCCACATCGGGATGAAGCACTCGGCAAGGTGCTCGGCGCCCAGGAAGTACATCACCACGTACTTGGGCTTCAGCGTCGGCTTGGCCGGGTTGCCGTGCAGGTTGATGTACCAGGACTCCCACGGGATGTTCGCGCACACCAGGGGCGTGCCCAGCGTCTCGGCCTGCGAGGCGACCGCGTTGACCGTCTCGGGGGTGGAGGAGGCGAACAGCATGTCCACGTTGTCGGACTGGATCGCCTGCTTGGCCAGCTGCCCCGCCTGCGTCACCGAGGACTGGCTGTCATAGGACTTGATGGTGACGCTGTAGGTCGACCCGCCGATCTTGAACCCGTTCTTGTACGGCGCGGTCTGCTGGATCTGCTGGATCACCCAGTTGTCCGGCGCGCCGAACCCGGAAAGCGGCCCGGTCAGCGGGTGAATCCAGCCGATCGTGATCGTCTTGTTCGTCGGCGCCGACGACGCGCCGCTCCCCGTGCTCGCCGGGGTGCTCGTGCTGGACGAGGCGCCCTTGATACCCGAACTGCAGGCCGCCAGCAGGCTCCCGCCGCCCACCACAGCCGCGCCCGCACCAGCCGCACGGAACACGCTGCGCCGCGAAACACCGCCGGCCGGCGTCTCAGGAGCCGGGCCAGCGGGTGAAGGACTCTGGTCAGTCATGGTCTTGGATCTCCTTTATAGGTGCGCCAGGTGCTGCGCGTTCATAGGTGCGCGCCGGGTGCGGCGCGTGACCACGCCGGGTGATGCTGTTCCTTGATGGATGCCGTTCCGCCGCCGTCCCGCCAGCGGCCGGCCTGCCCAAGCGGCCTGTGGCGTACCCGTGAGGGAACAGCGCCGGCCGGCGCGGATCCGCCGGCAAGCGCATCGAGGCTAACATCACTCCAATCCCTACATAGCGGAACACGTTCCGTTGTGGCGGCATGAACTCAGGCGACCGACGCTGCGGCTGAGGGGGCAGCGCCCTGTGCCCGGATCGGGCGCACCGTCGGTGACGTCTTCGGCGTCTGTGCCGTGGGTCCGTCGGGTGCCGTCCGTGAAGCGCTCTCCTCGGTCCGGTCGGCGCCTGCCTAATCTGTCCGCTATGCGAACGGCTGTGCGTACGATTGTTAACAAAGGTAGGCACACGCTACGAGTGAGTGCGGGCGAAGTCAACGCACGTTATGCAACTGTTTCATGCGATGGGGCAACGGTGCGATCCTGCGTGAAAGGCGTTCCGCAATCGTTCGCTTAAGGCGGCGAGGACTTCGCCGGTGACGTGCCGCGCGCTGGTGTCCCGTCTCCCGTAAGTCGGCCCTATCTCACTTGACTCGGCCCATCGGCGGCAGCGCAAAAGTGGTCATTTCATGTAGGAAGTGGACGCCAGGGGCTGATGTGACAGCAGGGTGCAGCGGATTGGCAGCCGCCCGGGGGCGCCTCATTGCTCCCGGCCTCATAGGACCGATGAGACCTCGATTACCCCTGAACGGCTGGCATCTGGCACAATGGCCTGCGACACCCGGTCGCGCGGCGCCCTCTCCTCGTCCGCCCGGCCTGGCCCATTCGCTCGGTCCGGCCGGCCGTTCCCCGCTGGCAGGTGCCCGACACACGTACCTACTTGCTGGGAGAAGAGCACAGCCGTGGCTGTCAAGATCAAGCTGAAGCGCCTGGGAAAGATCCGGGAACCCTACTACCGGATCGTCGTGGCGGACGCGCGCACCAAGCGAGACGGGCGCGCCATCGAGGAGATCGGCCTGTACCACCCGAAGCTGGAGCCGTCACGCATCGAGGTTGACTCGGCGCGCGTCCAGCACTGGCTCTCGGTTGGCGCGCAGCCGACCGACGCGGTGCGCCACCTGTTCACCATCACCGGCGACTGGCAGAAGTTCAAGGGCCTGCCGGGCGCCGAGGGCACCCTGAAGACCGCCGAGGCGAAGGCGGACAAGAAGGAACGCTACGACACGCTGGTGAAGGAAAGCCTCGCCGCGAAGGAGACCAAGGCCGCCAGGCCGGCCAGGAGCGCCGCGCCGAAGAAGGAGCAGCCGAAGAAGGACTCGCCCGCCGAGGCCAAGCCGGCCGACGCGAAGCCCGGCGAGGTCAAGGCGGCCGACGCCAAGCCAGCCGACGCCAAGCCAGCCGAGGCCGCCGCCGAGGTCAAGGCCGCGGCGGCAGATCAGGCTGCCGACGGCGGTACTGGAGCCTGACGTGCTTGAGGAGGCCCTCGAGCACCTGGTCAGGGGGATAGTCGCGCACCCTGACGACGTCCGGGTGGCCAGCCGCATGCTGCGCCGGGGCAACGTCCTTGAGGTGCGCGTGCACCCGGACGACCTCGGGAAGGTCATCGGCAGGGGCGGGCGCACCGCCCGGGCGCTGCGGACAGTGATCGGTTCCCTGGCGGGCAGCCGGCACGTCCGCATCGACCTGCTTGAGACCGGCGAGGTCCGCTGACGGTCGATGCAGGTAACTGTCGGCAGGATCGGCCGCCCGCACGGGATCCGCGGCGATGTCGTGGTCGGTGTCCGGACCGATGAGCCCGAACTCAGGTTCGCCGTCGGCTCGCGGCTCGACACCGACCCGGCCGGCGTCGGCCCGCTGACGGTGGAGTCCGCGCGCTGGCATTCCGGCGCGCTCATCGTCAGGTTCGGCGGCGTCAGGGACCGGGACGCCGCCGAACGGCTGCGCGGCGCCTGGCTGACCGTCGATTCGGGCACGCTCGCCGCTCCCGAGGACCCCGACGAGTTCCGCGACCACGACCTGGTCGGCCTGTCCGTCCGGACCGCGGACGGGACCGTCGTCGGGGTCGTGGCGGACGTCTTGCACCCCGGGCAGGACGTGCTCGCGATCCGTCCGCTCGCCGGGGACCGCCCCGGCGAGCCCGGCCGCCCCGCGGCCGGGGAGATCCTGGTGCCGTTCGTCAAGGCGATCGTCACCGACGTCGACGTGGCGGCCGGGGTGCTGGTCATCGACCCGCCTCCCGGCCTGCTCGATCCCGGCGAAGCCTGAGCGGCAGCCGTGCGCGTCGACATCATCACGATCTTCCCTGACTATTTCGGGGCCGCCGGTCCAGGCGCTCGCGTCCGGGCGGACGGCGAGCCCGGAGGCGCCGGAGGCGCGGGGCCGCTTGGCGTGTCCCTCATCGGCAAGGCGGCGGCCCGCGGCGATATCGACTTCCGGGTGCACGACCTTCGGCGGTGGGCGGCCGACGTGCACCACACGGTGGACGACACTCCCTTCGGCGGCGGGCCGGGCATGGTGATGAAACCCGACGTCTGGGGCGCGGCCCTCGACGCGGTGCTTGCCGACGCGGTGCCTGCCGACGCGGTGCCTGCCGACGCGCCCCGGGCGCCAGGGTCGCCCGGGGCGGCCGGCGCCACGAGCGCGGCCCCCGGGCCGGCCACGCTCGTGGTGCCGTCGCCAAGCGGGACTTTGTTCACCCAGGATCTCGCCGCGGCCTACGCCGCGCGGCGGCACCTGGTGTTCGCCTGCGGCCGGTACGAGGGGATCGATGCCCGGGTCGTCTCCGACGCCAGGTCGCGGATGGCTGTCGACGAGGTGAGCATCGGCGACTACGTCCTCGCCGGAGGCGAGGCGGCGGCCGCCGTGATCGTGGAGGCGGTATGCCGCCTGCTGCCCGGTGTGCTCGGGAACGAGCAGTCGGCCGCCGATGACTCCTTCGGCGGTGGCTGTGGCGGCGGCGGTGGCGGCGGTGGCGGCGGCGGCGGCGCGATGCGGGGGCTGCTCGAAGGGCCCGTCTACACCAGGCCGCGTTCCTGGCGCGGGCACGAGGTCCCGTCCGTGCTGCTGTCAGGCGACCACGCGGCCATCGCGCGGTGGCAGCGGGACGAGGCGCTTCGCCGCACCGCGGCGATCAGGCCGGACCTGATCCGGCGGCTCGCCGCGGCGCCCGGCGGGCTCGACGACCGCGACCGGACGGTGCTGATCGAGGCCGGCTTTCCGGTTGACGGCCAAAATATGGCACACTGAAGAGCGCCGCCCGTTCGGGCGTTGACGCTGCCGGGGTGCTCCCTGGCGAAGCAGGCTTATACCCGGGGTGCGCGGGTGCGCACATCCGACCAGGACTGAGGTAACTTCCACCATGCATACCGCGATCGCCGAGCTTGAGCAGGCCCAGATCCGGGACGACGTCCCGGACTTCCGCCCGGGTGACACCCTCAAGGTGCACGTCAGGGTCAAGGAAGGCAACCGGTCCCGGATCCAGGTGTTCCAGGGTGTCGTCATCCGGCGCCAGGGCGGCGGTCTGCGGGAGACGTTCACCGTCCGCAAGGTCAGCTACGGCGTGGGCGTCGAGCGCACCTTCCCGGTGCACAGCCCCTCGATCGACAGGATCGAGCCGGTGACCCGCGGCCGCGTCCGCCGCGCCAAGCTGTACTACCTGCGCGACCTGCGCGGGAAGGCGGCCCGGATCAAGGAGCGCCGGGAAACCAGCGCCGGCTGACTGTCCGCGGACGCGTTGATCGCCGATGCCCGCTGAGCCAGGCCGGCTCGGCTCCGACTCCGAGCCCGGGTCCGGCCCGCAGCCACCGCGTGAGCCGGAAAACCCGGCCGAGCGGGACGATCCGCCGCAAGCCGGCCAGGGCCAGGATCAGGACCAGTCCGCCGGCCAGCCGCCGGAACAGGACCGGGCGGGCGCGCCCGCCGGGAAGAAGCGCTCGAAGCGGCCCTTCTGGCGCGACCTTGCCGTGATCGTCGTGGCGGCGCTTGTCCTGACCATCCTGATCAAGGCGTTCGTCGCCCAGGTGTTCTCCATTCCCTCGGGGTCGATGGAGAACACCCTGATGCCCGGCGACCGGGTCCTGGTCAACAAGCTCGTCTACCATGTCCGGCCGATCGCTCGCGGCGACATCGTCGTGTTCAGCGGGGCGGGCTCGTGGGATCCCCCCGCCCCGCCGGCGCCGTCCAACCCGGTGGTCCGGCTGTGGGATGGCCTGACGAACCTGGTCGGGATCTCAGCCCCGGGAACCGACTACATAAAGCGCGTGATCGGCCTGCCCGGCGACCGCGTGGCCTGTTGCGACGCGCAGGGGCGGGTGACCGTCAACGGCGTCGCGCTGAACGAGAAGTCTTACGTACATCCGGGCGACGCCCCGTCCCAGATAGGGTTCGACATCAAGGTTCCGGCTGGCCGGCTGTGGGTGATGGGCGACAACCGGGCGAACTCCGACGACTCCCGCTACCGCATGAGCGACCCCGGCGAGGGGACCATCCCGGAAAGCGCCGTCGTCGGCCGCGCGTCCTGGATCATCTGGCCGCCCTCCCGCTGGACCGACCTGCCGATCCCCGCGACCTTCCAGCAAGCGGGCCTGCGAGCCGCCGCGGACGCGGCCTCCCTGCCCGGCCTGGCCGGCGGCTCCGCCCTCGCCGCGGGCGCCCTCGCCTGGCGCAGGCGCCGGAGGAACCCCGGGCGCCCGTCCGCGCTGAGCCACGGCCGAAGGCGGCGGGCAATAGTGCCCGAGGGCGAGAAAGGCAATACAGCGCGATACCCTCGACAGTGACATGACGGACGATGCGGCCTGGCGCGAGCGAACAGGGGGAGCACGGATGAGCGGTTCCGGCTCGCGGGAGGGCTTCGGATTGCCGCCATGGGATCCCGCCGATCCCGTGCCCGAGCTGGATGACACTCAGGCGCTTCCCGGGCTGGGCTCGCCGAGGGCGCGCATGACGCAAGGAACGGGTCCTGACGCGGGCCCGGAGCCGGAGCCGGGGGCCGGCGGCGGCGCGGGCACGTCTGGAGCGCAGGGCACCGACGAGAACGCCGCACGCGACGGCGGGCAGCCGGCGGACGGCCAGCCTGACGAGCCGGGCGAGCCTGGCGAGCCGGCCGGCAAGCGCCGCCGGCGCCGGCGCAGCCTGCTTCGCGAACTGCCGGTGCTGATCGTGGTCGCGCTGGTGCTCGCGCTGGTCATCAAGACGTACGCCATCCAGGCCTTCTGGATCCCGTCCTCCTCGATGGAGAAAACCCTCGAAGTAGGGGACCGGGTCCTGATCAACAAGCTCGTCTACGACTTCCGCCCCATCCACCGCGGTGACATCGTGGTGTTCGACGGAACAGGATCCTGGGACCCCAACCAGGTGACGGGCAGCCCCAACCTTGTCAGCAGGTTCGTGGGCGACATCGAGGGCATCGTCGGGATCAGCCACAATGCCGACATCTACATCAAGCGCGTCATCGGCATTCCCGGCGATCACGTCGCCTGCTGCGACGCGCAGGGCCGGGTCACGGTCAACGGCATCGCGCTGAACGAGAAGTCCTACGTCTATCCCGGTGAAGCCCCGTCCCTTGACCGGTTCAACATCACCGTGCCGCCCGGCAGGCTCTGGGTGATGGGCGATCACCGCACGGTCTCCTACGACTCTCGCGGCCACATGGGCGATCCCGGCGGCGGGACGATCCCGGAGAGCGCGGTGCTCGGCCGGGCATTCGTCATCATCTGGCCGCCGAGCCAGTGGAGCTTCCTGAACATCCCCGCGACGTTCGAGCAGCCCAAGCTGAACGCCTCGGCCGCGGCGGCCGGCGGGTCGAGCAAGGCCCTCGCCGCCGCGATGGCCAGCGGCACGCCGCTGCAGTCGTCCGCGTCCGGGCTGCCGCTCGCGCTCGGCTTCGCCTGCGCGGTGCCGCTGACCTGGCTGCAGGCCATCACCCGCCGCAAGGTCCGGGCCCGCCGTTCCCGCCGCAAGGCGTGAAGCCGGGCCCGCGGGCAGGCGCCACGGCTGCGTTCGGGATAACGAGGGACAAAGACCGAAGCGGCGAGCCTCGCCCGGGCCAACGGGGGGAATATGCTGCCAGGGACATGGTCAAGCACGGGTACACGCCGCGGCGCAGCGCCGGCCTCGCCGCCTACGAGAACGTGCTCGCGCGCGCCGGACTCGCGCCGGTCGCGGGCATCGACGAGGCGGGGCGCGGCGCGTGCGCGGGGCCGCTCGTGGTGGCCGCCGTGGTCCTCGACCAGGCGGCGATCAGGCGGATACCGCAGCTTGCCGACTCCAAGCTGCTGACCCCCGCCGCACGCGAGGCGGCCTACGCCCACATCGTGGCGCGCGCGCTCGACTGGCACGTGGTGACGATCCCGGCCGGCGACATAGACGGGCTCGGGCTGCACGTGTGCAACGTCGAGGGCATGCGCCGGGCGTTCGCCGGCCTGCGCAGCTCGCCCGGATACGTGCTGACCGACGGCTTCCCCGTGCGCGGCCTCGGCCTCCCGGCGCTCGCCGTGTGGAAGGGCGACCAGGTAACCGCGTCGGTCGCCGCGGCGTCCATCGTGGCCAAGGTGACCAGGGACCGGATGATGCGCGAGCTCGACGAGCGTTATCCCTCATATGGCTTCTGCCGCCACAAGGGGTATGTAACCGACGAGCACATGCGGGCGCTGGCGGAGTTCGGGCCGTGTGCCGAGCATCGCCGGTCCTTCCGGTGCGTGCCGCGGCCCCGGCGGGTGGAGGGAGAATAGGGGACATGAGCGCGGAAGACCTGGAAAAGTACGAAGCGGAGATGGAGCTGCAGCTCTACCGCGAGTACCGCGACGTCGTCGGCCTGTTCACCCATGTCGTGGAGACCGAGCGCCGGTTCTACCTCACCAACGACGTGGA
>DAHVAN010000228.1 GCA_027314595.1 Actinomycetota bacterium
GAGACCGGCCCTCAGCGGTCAGCCCGCCACCATCCGGATACCTCATGACACCGGCCTAAACCCGCCAGCAACGCGAATCACGCAGGCACGCCGAGCGTGATCAACCAGACAAAGACCCTATGCCTTCAATCCCTGTAGCAGTCCACGGCCCGATACGGGGTATGCGCTGAAGCTCTTGCACGAGTACGCCAGGCGGCAGGTCGCGCCAGTGCGCCTCGTGCTTGAGGTATGCTTCGGCAGCCGCGCGCAATGGCCGGCGCTTGAACGTCAAACCCGCGGTGGCGAACTGCTCATCGTGCAGGCCGAGCACGGTTTCGGCTGCGGGGAAGAGTGCGTACCCCTCGCCGTTCAGGTGGGTAATCCGCTGGCCGTACGCCTGGCAGAAATCCCGGTACAGCCGTTTGGCCTGCGCGGCACGTACGACCTGACGGACAATTGCGGTTGCTATCGCTTCCCACAGATCGGGCGTACGGAACCGCGCAACGGTGCCAAGCTCCGCCAATGCTGAAAACAGTTCGGGAGCCTCAGCCGTCGCCACTTCTGACTGTAGCATGGTAAAAACTTCGAATCGTGGTTCGACGCTAGATGCTACGAGCGGAAGGGACAGCAGTTCACCGCCGTTCGCGCGAATGAGCCACTGCCCGCCGTCAGGTAGTGCGAATACCCGATACCCGCCGTGCTGGGTGATGCGCCACGCGACATGCTCGGTTATGACCGAGCGGAACGTTTCAGACATTGCAGTTGAAGCTCCCGATCGACAGGAATGAGTACATATGCAGGAATTATCTCATGGCGCGCCTCCGGTATGCGCTCGTATTACCGGTCTCGCATGATCCAGCTCTCGGAGCCCATCCCGCACGCGGCGCAACGTGAATGGATCATCCATTGCCTTCGCTGGTGCTACCTGCCGGGCGTGCGCGACTCTTCGCGGCAGTAAAGTATGTGACGTAATTTCGCCGTCTTCCGCTGTACTTGACTGCTGCACACGCAGTTCGCACCACACGACTTTCCCTATTGGCTCCTGTGTCAGATACCAGTTCCAGCGGTCGCTCAGTGCTGCCACCAGAAACAGCCCTCTGCCTCCCTCATCTTCGAGGGCGGGAAGTCCGTCTTCCAACTCTCGGGGGCGGGGAGACCGCGTATTCCCGTCCCAGACTTCGATGAGCAGTTGTCTGCTGTTGGCAGACAGCCGAAGCCACACGGGCGGCTTTTTCTCCATAGCCTCTGCGGCCTTTACGCCATTCGTGACGAGTTCGGATACGAGCAATTCTGCGTTGTCAGCGATTGCCTCAAGTCCCCACTCCCAGAGCAGGTGCTTGGCGTGCAGACGGGCGCAGGGTGCAGCCGTGGGAAGCGCGCCGAGCTGGAGCGAATTCCGCAGTGGCCACTGCATGGTCATGTCGCCCCCCAGCGCACTGTGGTTAGTTTGGCGTGGCTGCGTAACTGGCCAGGACGCCCGCTGTCGGCCGGCCCCGCCGTTCCGGGTATGGGTTCGGGGGCGGCATCGTTGCCGCTGACCCGCTGTCCCCGGTGGCCTGAGCACGCCCGTGTCGTTACACATGGCCAGGTTGTGTTCGGCCAAGACCGCGCGTCCGCACGGCCAATCCGATCCGCACGCGACGCACCGGCCGTGGTCGTTGACGTGGCTGCTGAGCACACCGGCCGCAACCGTGCGGAGCCTCGCCAACTGCGACTGCCAGGCGTCCGCACCAGGCATCGGCACGACAGTTTGCTGGTAGTCCACCTGGCCGGCTCCTCGTTACGCGAAAGACTTGCTTCTGTTCAGAGCGTCGGTCGTCGAGACCACATCCGCCCATGACCGGCCTCGTATGGGCGGTATGCATCGGACGTATGCCGATCACCGCGAGCCCTGGGCATCCGCGGCTAGACTTCCTGAACAGGAGCTACGTTCGCTTTGGAGCCCAAGCAGGACAGGTCGAACCTCGATGAGTGCCAGCGCCTCTCTTTACTGCCAGTGCGGCAAGCGCTTGGCCCGCGACCATACGGGCGCGCAATGCGGCGTCTGTGAGCGGCGGGCGATGCAACAGCGTGCCAAGCCACCAGCAGTATCGGACGACTTCTGGCACACGCAGGCCTTCCGTGATGCCTTCAACGCTCAGCACATGGGCCACGTTGCGCGGGCATACCGCCGCCACCCACTCAACGTCGCGAACTACGGCCGCGACGGAATTCCGCAAGAACTCCTTGGTGACTGGCTCGGACTCACGCAAGCGCAGGTCAGCCGCATCGAGAACGGGCCACCAATTCGCAACCTCGACACGCTGACTCACTGGGCACGCACCTTGCGTATCCCGCCAGAACTGCTGTGGTTCAAATTGCCGGGCGATCAGACTCCTATTGCATCAGCCATCCGCCTAACCAGCGGCATACTGAGCGCGCCGCCGGCATCCGCACCGCCGAGGGCATCGTTTCAATTGGTACCAGTCGGCAACGGCGCGCTCCACAATCCGGACGCCGCGGCCATGCAAGCCTTCCGGTCTGCTGATCTGCAAGTCGGTGGCGGACACCTGTACGCAAGTGTGACCAAATACCTCCAGGCTGATGTCGCGCCCCGGCTGTTCGGCAGCAACGACGGGGCAGATAACCGCGCCGTATTCACGGCAGCCGCGGCTCTGACCGAAATGGCCGGCTGGATGGCGCACGACGCAGGCCGCGACACAATAGCAAAACAGCACTTCGGCCGCTCTCTCGCACTCGTCCAAGTCGGTGGCGATCACCAGCTCAGCGCCCATGTACTCGGCAGCATGAGTCACCTAGCCAGTCACCTTGACCAGCCTGACGAAGCTATTGAACTAGCACGGCAAGGACAAGCCGTCTTGCGGGCAGGAACAGCCAGCCCCGGGCTTCAAGCCCGCCTGCTCGCGCTCGAAGCCCGAGGATTTGCCGGGCAGGACAATAGGGATGCTGACGAATGCGTCAAGCTGCTGCTGCGCGCCGAGAAAGCACTGGAAAACACACCGGCTGAACCGACCTCACCGTGGATCAGCCACTTCGATGAAGGCTCGCTTGCCAGTGAAGCCGCGCGGTGCATGCGCCAGCTCGGCGACCTGGACGAGGCCCGCCGCCAGGCCGAGCGCATCGTCACCCTCCGCCCGGGCCATCGGACGCGGAGCCGGGCATTCGGCCAGCTCGCCCTGACTACCGTTCTCGTCGCGCAAGGCAAGCCCGACGAAGCATGCAGCATCGCCTACGACGTGCTCGCTGCCACGCAATCACTCGGTTCGTTCCTGGTCATCGGCCAGCTCATCGAACTAGGGCAAGCACTGCAACCACACCGGAGCAGTACGGTCGTGGGCGACTTCCTGGCATGCCTCGAAGAGACGGTCAGGGAACGGCTCTGGCTCTACCAGTGGCTCGCCAAAGACGGCGGCAGCCAGCGCAGCCAGTGGGAGGGCTCGTGAGTTCACAAGACCCGCTGTATGAACGTGATCCCGAAGCATGGAACGCGCATCTTGCCGAAGGCAACGCCAAGCAGGCCCGCAAGCGGGTGAGCGCTGATGTGATCCTGCGTGACGCACATGGGCGCATCCTGCTCGTCGATCCCGCTTACAAGCCGGACTGGGACCTGCCCGGCGGCATGGCCGAAGCCAACGAACCGCCCGCCGACGCCGTGCGCCGTGAACTCCGAGAAGAGCTCGGTCTTGACCTCCACGTTGGCGACCTGCTTTGCGTCGATTGGGTCTCACCGCACGGCCCGTGGGACGATCTCGTCAATTTTATCTTTGACGGCGGTGTCCTTGACGAGCGCACCATTGCGAGTCTGCGTCTCATGGATGACGAGCTACGGGCATATGACCTCTTTGACGAGGGACAGGTCAAAGAACGCTTGCGGCCATACGTGTGGCGTCGAGTTCGTGTAGCGCTCGAAGCATTGACGACCGGCCGAGCACGGTATTTGCAGGATGGGTATGGATAAAAGCAGTCCGGGCAGCTGACGGTGACGGTGCCGGGGCCGCCGAGGGCGATCGGGAAGGGCCTGTTCTCCAGCGGGTTCATCGCGATGCTGCTGGTCGAGCGGTTCGCGGCGGGGCGGAGCCAGAACCTTGCCCAGCCGCATGCTCATCCCTCCTCTTTCGTGCTGTACCCGCGCGCAAGTCATCCCCACACCTGGCGGGCGGCGGACACGACAAGATCGAGCTTGCGGCGCTTGTCGTCCACCGTGATCAGGCTGCCGGGCGAGCCGGAGGCTCTCCAGGGGCACGTACCTGGCCGCCTCCTCGACGCGGCGGCACAGGCCGTCCTGGTCTTCCAGCCGCGGGCCTTGGTGGTGGCCAGCCCGAGGGCCACGGTCGGGGCCGCGCCGCCGCGCGGGACGAAGCGGAGCGGCTCGAAGCCGCCGGCCCGCTGCGTGCCGTATTCCAGCAGGAACCTGTCGACGGGGACGTCGTTGAAGAGCCGTTCGGCGCCCGGCTCGCAGCGGGGATGTCAGTCGGGCGGGGCGACGAAGATGCAGAAGGGGTGGCCGGACGGGTCGGCGTACACGCGCAGCGGTTCGGCCTCGTCGCCGGACCGGTCGAGGACCAGGCGGGCGCCGAGCGCCAGGGCGCGTTCGTGCTGGAGGTCGAGCGACGCCTTGCCGGGGACGGTCAAGTCCAGGTGGAGCTGCTGCGGAATCGCGCCGTCCGGCCAGGTCGGCGCCCGCAGGGACGTCACCTGCTGGAACGCGATCCCCTTGCCGCCCGCTTGGTCCCGCAGCACCAGCCAGTCGCGGCCGCGCTCGTCGTCCTGGCCGGGGCCTGGCGGCTCGTCGCCGGGACGGTAGGCGTAGCCGAGGAGCTGCCGGTAGAACTCCGCCAGCCCGCGGGCGTCGGCGGTGTCCAGGACGACCTGCCGGACCTGCGGAAACTCCGGACCGCTCATCAGTTCGCTCACGAGGAACAGTGTGCCACCTGGCGGTCGCGCCCGCCGGGTGGCACGGGGCGCCTTTCAGGGCGTGATCGCCGGCGCCGGCCGATCCCCGGCCGCCGGCCCGGGCTCACGGCTCGTCGAGCCGCACCAGGATCACGCCGAGCAGGATCAGCGCCCCGCCGGCGAACTGCGTCCCGGTGGGCATCTGGCGCAGCAGCGCCCAGGCGAACAGCACCGCGAACAAGATCTCGGCCATCCCGACGAACGACCCGAGCTTGGCGCCGAGCCGCCGGGCCGCGCCCACGCCCATGACATAGGCGAACGCCGCCGCGACCACCGACAGCCCGAGCACGGAAACCAGCCAGCTGACCCGGTGGCCGAGCAGCAGCACATCCGCGGAGGAGAACGACAGCGGCAGCGCTCCGGCGAGTCCGAGGCCGCCGATCACCGCGCCGCCGACGACCATCCCGCCCCAGGCCATGACCGCCGGCGGCAGCGTCTCACCCGTCACCGACGCCGAAAGCACGAAGTACACCGCCAGGCTCACCGCCGCGAGCAGACCCCAGACCACGCCGACGACGTTGACGCCGTTTACGCTGCCGGCCCCGAACAGGTTCAGCATCAGGGCCAGCCCGCCCAGCGCGCCGGCGCCGCCCGCCACCGTCAGCGGGCGCGGCCGCTGCCCGTGCCGCGCCCACAGCCAGATCACGATCAGCACCACGCCCAGGTACTCAAGCAGCAGGGCCATCCCCACCGGCATCCGCTGGATGGCGTTGAAGTAGCAGACCTGGCACGACGCGACCCCGACGAGGCCGAACGCGATCGTCGGCCAGGCGCGCCGGCGCAGCAGCCCCCACCGCCCGCGAAGGGCAGCCAGCGCCGGGCCGGCGAGCACGAGGGCGGCGACGCTGACCCGGGCGAGCACGGCGGCCGCCGGCGACCAGCCGGCGTCGATGAGCGACGTGCCGAACGTTCCCGACGTGCCGAAGGCGGCGGCCGAAAGCAGGCCGATCCCGATGCCCGCTCCGCGGCCGGAATGCCCCGTGCGGCCCGTGCGGCCCGCACGGCCCGTGTTGCTTGTGCGGCCTGTGTTGCTTGTGCGGCCCGTGCGGCCCGTGCGCCGGCCAGCTTCCGCCGGCGTGGGCGTGGGCGTGCGCCGGTCGTCTACGCTCCATCCAGTGGTCATGCGGTCATTCCTCGTCAGCCAGCCGCGCCGTAAGTGGTAAAAACGTGTTACACGCATTACCCTAGTTCGGGACGGCGAAAGGGGTCAATTGCTATTCACCCATGACACCGAGATGTCGCTGGCCGCGACCGCCGCGCTGGTCAACACCGGCCGCGGCGGCCATGAGGACCTGCCCGACGTCCGCGCCCTCGAGGCGTTTCTCGACTCGTGGCAGTGGACCGGAAGCCGCGCGCGCGACGAGGCGGAACTCGACGCCGTCAAACGGCTGCGCCCGCTGCTCGCGAGCATCTGGCACATGACCAAGGACGAGGCCGCCGGCCTGGTCAACACGCTGCTGAGGCAGGCCAGCGCGCTGCCGCAGCTAGTCAAGCACGGTGACTGGGACTACCACGTGCACGCCACCTCGCCGCGGGCGCCGCTCGCGGACCGGATGGCCGTCGACGCGGCGATGGCCTTCGCCGACGTGATCAGGGCCGATGAGCTCGGGCGGCTGCGGGTGTGCGCTGCCGACGACTGCGACCACGTGCTCGTCGACCTGTCAAGGAACCGGTCACGCCGCTTCTGCGGCGTCACCTGCGCGAACCGGGTGAACGTCGCCGCGTACCGCAGCCGCCGCGCCGCCGGCTGACCCCGATGACGGGAAGTCTGGGTCCGCGGTCTGTTGTCAGCGATTTCCGCCGGCGTGTCGCGGGACGGTGGCAGCCGGGGCGGCTGATGCCGGTTGTGCGGTAACATCGCGGCTGCCAGAGGGGGCCTGGCGCATATCTCTGGCTGGTAACCGGTGACCGCCTCTAACCCGCGTCCCGTGCGTCCCGTGCGAACCACCGGCTGACCCGGCGGGCGAGAACGCCGGCCCAGCCAGGAACCTTCCGCCTCGCCCATCGGCGTGGACGGCGGCGCCTGGACGAACGGCCAGATCTCCTCGGCGATGCCGCGCCAGTCCGCCGTGGCGCGCAGGTCGCCGAGCAGCGCGAACATGCCCAGGTTGATCCGCTGCAAGATCACGTAGGACCGCGGTATCCGGGCATAGGCGGCCAGCGGGTTGCGGAAGTCGAAGTACCTGCGGGCGATCGCGGAGGAGTACCCCGGTGTCATGGTGCGCACCCCGCGGGTCCGCACGGTGTCGTAGAACAGCGCCATGTGCTCGACGACCTGCTCGGTCGGCAGCGGCGCGCCGGGCGCCAGGAAATCGGCGTCCTCCATCGCCCGGCGGAACGCCTCGGGGTCCTCGTCCACGCACAGGTACCGCACCATGTGCACGAGCGGCCGCAGTTCGTCGGCCGTGAAGTACTTGACCAGGCCGAAGTCCAGGAAGGTCACCCGCCCGCCTGGGTTGAACAGGTAGTTGCCTGGATGCGGGTCGCCGTTGAACGCGTGCGCCTCGTACAGGCTGCGGAAGGTGAACCGGTAGATCGTCTCGGCGGCCAGGTCCTTCTCGTCCTGCGGCCAGCTGAGCAGTTCGGCGAACCGCGCGCCGGTGGCGAGCTCGCTGGTCACCACCCGGGCGGTGGACAACTCGTCGACGATGCGCGGCACGTGGATGGTGGGGTGCCCGTCGAAGTAGCCGGCGAACATCCGCTGGCTGGCCGCCTCGCGGTGGTAGTCGAGCTCTTCGGTGATCCGCTCGCGAAGCTCTTCGATGAGGGCGCTGACGTCCTGGTTCGGCGCGGCGACTCGCAGCAGGCTGCGCAGCAGGGCGACGTTGCCGAGGTCGGCGGCGATCGTCTTGGCGATCCCCGGGTACTGCACCTTGACGGCGACGGCGCGGCCGTCGCGGGTGATCGCCCGGTGCACCTGGCCGATGGACGCGGCGGCGATCGGCTCAGGGTCCCAGGTCGCGAAGACCTCGTCCGGCGGTCCGCCGAGCTCGTCCTTGACGACCCCGGCGGCCAGTTCCGCGCTCATCGGCGGCACGCTGTCCTGCAGCCTGCTCAGCGTGCGGCGCACCGGCGGTGCCAGGCCGTCGTCTACGTAGCTGGCCATCTGGCCGATCTTCATCAGGACGCCCTTCATCGTCCCGAGAGTGGCGGCGACGTCCTCGGCCGTTCGCAGGGCGAGGTCGTTGCGCAGCCGCTGGCGCTGCTCCCCGGCGGTGACGAACAGGCGCGGCGCGCTGGTCGCGTACCTCGCGCCGCCCCTGGCGGCCAGCCCCATCGCGGCCAGCCCGCGCCTGAGCCGCAGGCGCGCCGGGGTCCGCCTGCCCAGCGCATCGTCCTCCGCCGTGCTCACCCGCGCCGCGCCTGGCGCACCCGCAGCTCGATGCGCTGCCGCGCCTCGAGCACACCCGGCTCGCCGAGGTACAGGGCGTCGAGGACGCCGAGCACCTGCCTGACCTCTTCACGGCGCTGCTCGGTGACTGCTTCCCGCGGGGCCAGTCCGTACAGGCCCGCGGCCCACTCAGGCAGCGAGGCCACCGCCGCGTCCCCGATGTCCCGCCATATCCCCGCCACGTCCTCGTCGAGTCCGGGCAGGTCGAGCAGGTACCGGGTGGACTGCGCCGCCGCCGGCGTCAGGGCCAGGACGGGCCGCACCGAGCGCAGGTATCCGGCGAGCTCGGCGGCGGTGGACGGCGCACGCCCGGCGGGCACGCCGGCGAGTTCGGCCGCCGCGGTCATCTCGGCGACGTACGCGTCCTTGCCGGCGGCGGTCAGCGGCGCGCCGAACATGTCCGCGGCCGCGAGCACCGAGTCCACCAGCCCCGCGTGCACCCAGAGCAGCAGGCCGGGGTCGCTGGCCGCGTACGGCTGCCCGGTCACCTCGTCGGTGCCGCGCACCCGCTCGTGGATCTTCCTGACCCGCGCCGCGGCCCGCAGCGCCGCCGCCCGGTCCCCGTAGGTGATCGTCACCAGGTACGCGGCGGTCGACGCGAGCCGGCCGGCCGGGTCGGCGCGCCAGTCGCTGTGCTGGTCCACGCCGGCCATCGCGAGCGGATGCAGCGCCTGGACCAGCAGCGACCGCAGCCCGGCGACCGGCGCGGACAGGTCGCCGTTCAGCCGCCAGGTGACGCTGGCCGGGCCGAAGAAGCCGTCGTCCGCCGGATGTTCGGGCACGCTCGCCGCGAACGCCGCCGCGGCTCGCTGCACGAGCCCGTCGGCGGCCGGGTACACCTGCGCCGTCATCGCCTTGCCTTCGTAGCCGTGACCCCCACGTATTCCACGCTACCGTGCGACGCCCGTGCCTTGCCCGCTGGCCGGGGCGCGGCTGGCCGTCACCGCGGGACGGGGACAGGCGGAACCACCCAGCGGATGCTGAACTGGCTGAGCGTGTAGCCGAGCGCGTTGACCGTCGGGCCAACGAAGTTGTCCCTGATCATCTGCGTGGCCTCGGTCTCAGCCGCCGCGATCAGCGGCCGTATCACGCTCAGGTCGTGAGTCGCCTGGTAGAACGCGGTGCTCTGGGCCTGCGCGTACAGCACCGACTGCGCGAACTGCGGCCGCAGCAGGACACCGCAGCCGAGCCCCGGATAAGTCCAGCTGTGATCGCTGGAGACCGGCTTGGACAGCGTGTTGTCGACGCTGACGTCGTGGACCGACTGCGGCAGCTGGGGGAGCGGGAGCGCCATCGTGACCGCGAGCTCGCCTGGGGTGGAGCCGTCGGGCTTGCGCAGCACGCGGAGCTGGTAGTGGCCGGTCCGCGGCTTCCACCACGCCACGCCGGGATTGAGGTCGACCGTCGCGGACGCGCGCCCGACGGCGTAGAAGGTGGCCGAGTACCAGCATGGCCACATCAGGACGTTCTTGCTGACCGTCCGGGTGAAGACGAAGTTGAAGTTCTCCGTACCGAGCGCCGGACGGGAAATGCCCTCGATCTTCTGCAGGACCAGCGGGCCGACCATGACGTTCGTGGTCGTGCCCGCGGAAATGGACTGCCAGGGCCAGCCGAACCTGATGTGCGGCAGGTGCATGCTGATCCCGATCAGGTGCAGGCCCGCCGACACGGCGGCGAGCGCCAGCCACGCGGCGGCCCGCCTGAAGACCAGCCCGATCACCAGGATGACCGCGGTCCATTTCGCCCACCGCGGGACACGCGGCAGCAGCCTCGGGCGCCAGGGCGCGCGGGGCCGCCTGGGCGGCAGGGGCGGCAGCGGCGGCCGGCCGGGCGGGTACCCCTCCGCGTGCTGCTCGGACAGCGGCAGCGGCTGAGTGCGCGAGTCCGGCGACGGCTGGCCGGGCGTGCTCATCGGCGGGTACGGCGCGGGCGCAGGGTACGGTGCCGCGCCGTGCCGCCGCGCCGGCGGCTCCGCGGACCGGGCGTTGCGCTGGATCACGATGCGAACCACGGTTTACCTGCGCTTTCTGTCGTTTCAGACGGTGGCCGGGTAGTTCAGGGTGAGCACGAGCGGTACGGCGCCGAACGGCATGCGGAATCTCGCGCCCGGCTTGTCCGGCGCGTCGGGATCGTTGATGGCGGGCCAGTGCATCTTCATGTGCTGCGCTGTCAGGCCCGCCACGGAGTAGGGGAACTCCATGGCGGACACGCCGTGGCGCCGCAGCAGCGCGCCCCAGCGGAAGGCGGCGAACGCGTCGGCCAGCGCGCGCACGGACAAGGTGCCCGGCGCGGTCAGGTCGGTGCCGTACACCAGGGCGGTGAGCCGGATCAGGTCCCGCGCGCACTGCGCGAGCGCCTCGGACTTGGTCAGGTAGACCGTGCCGTCGGCGTGCGGCATGCCGATCTTCTCGCCGAGCACCGGCGAGTAGCGCGGGTCCGCCTGGCACTGCATCCAGTCGCACGCGGCGAGCAGTTCCCAGCGGATGCCGGCCTGGCCGGCCACGTCCCTGTACAGCGGCGCCGCCCGGGCGATCGGGATCTTTGCCGTGGTGAAGTAGGCGGTCGTGACCGCCGAGGGAAGTTCGGCCTCGTACCGGGGTGCGACAGGCGTCACGAGCCCCGGGATGCGCGCGCCGCCGCGGGGCACGGCGCGCGCGGGCGCCCACGCCGCTCGCGGCCGTGTCGTCCGGGGCTGGGCGGTCCGGGGCTGGGCGGTCCGGGGCTGGGCGGTCCGGGGCTGGG
>DAHVAN010000230.1 GCA_027314595.1 Actinomycetota bacterium
CGGGCCCGCCCGCCCGTCGCCGGCCTGGCGGCCGGCGCGCCGCCGGCCGCGCCGGCCCGGGACAGGGCGATGCGGTAGGTCCGCTTGCCGCGCACCTCGCGGTCGATCAGGCCGTCGCGCCCCATGCCGGAGAGCAGCTGCGCGAACGCGACGCTCGAACCCGGGTAACCGACGGCCTCCGCGAGCCTGGTGCTCGCCATGCCCGCGGAGTCGGCGATTTCGCCGGTCGCCTCGAGATGGGCGATGATCCGGTCCCTGGTGCCGACGGCCCGCCGCCGGACGGAGGATCGTCTGGTGCCCGCACGCGAAGTCCTCAACCCTGCCATTGGCTCCCCCACCTTGGCTCTGCGCAGGCTGCGCCCGCGGTGTGCAATCATGCGCGACGCTGCGGTCCTCCTTTATGATAGTACCGGCTGACCTGGGCGGACCCAGGCGGCGAGGGTCGCTCCCCGGTGGCGGGAACCCTGCGCGAGCGTAGTCGGGCAGCGCCGGAACGTTATCACTTCGAGCTTCAGATGATAGGCGTCGCGGGTATCTCCGCCGGTGGCGGCAAGCGGCGGTCATCGCGCCTGCCCGCCGGCGGCCGGGACCCGGCTACCATACGTTCAAGTGCGTGCCTTCCGCCGGATACCGCGGCACCGGCGACGACCGCGCGGGGTAACCCGTCCGTACGACAACCAGGGGCGGCAGCGACCATGAGCTCAGGTCTGGCTGGCGGCGCCCGCCAGGGTGCGGGCTAGGCATCGTGCACATCGACATCAGCCTCGACTACGGGATCACCCTGCTGGCCGCGCTGCTCATCGGGACTGGGTTCGTCCTGCAGCAGCACGCGGCCGAACGGGAGCCCGCGTCCCGCTTCCTTAGCTGGCGGCTGATGACGGACCTGCTGCGAAAGCCGCGCTGGCTGACCGGGATCGCCTGCATGGTCCTCGGCCAGGTGCTCGCGGCCTGGTCGATCGGGCACCTGGAACTGTCCTTTGTCGAGCCGCTGCTGACCACGAACCTGATCTTCGCGCTGGTGCTCGCGGTGCCGCTGTCGAAGCGGTCGGTCAAGTTCTGGGAGGTGCTCGGCGCGGCGGTGCTGTGCACGGGCGTGGCCCTGCTGTCCTCGTCGAGATCGGCCAAGCCGATCGGGCTGTCCTTCGGCGGGGTGTCCCACTGGCCCGCCGCCGCCGCGATCGCCGGCATCGCGTTCATCTGCGTGCAAGCGGGCCGTGGCCGCAACAGCCGCACGAAGGCGCTGCTGACCGGGATCGGCGCGGGCCTGATTTACGGCATCCAGGACGCGCTGACCAGGCAGACCCTGCAGATCCTGCAGTCCGGCGGGATCAGCGGGATGTTCACCACGTGGGCGCCCTACGCGCTGCTCGGCGCGGGCGCCATCGGCATCTGGCTGATGCAGAGCGCGTTCAACACCGGGCCGCTGCAGGTCTCGCTGCCGGGCATCTCCGCGGGCGAACCGCTGGTGGGCATCCTGCTCGGCGTCATCGTGTTCGGCGACCGGATCCAGGTCACCCAGGGCATGCTGGCGATCCAGGCCGGGGGGATCGCCGCGCTGATCGTCGGGGTGATCATGGTGGGCCGCGCCCCCGCCCTGTCGCAGCTTCGTTCCTGGACGCCGCCGAACATCCCGCACACCCTCCCGCACACCCTCCCGCACGGGATCGGCGCCAGGATTCCGGGCCGCTCCGCGGACGCGCAGCCGGAGAAGGAACCGCAGGCGCAGCTGGAGGAAGAGAGCGCGAAGGACCCGCACGGCCACGCGCCGAACGGCCAGGCGCCAGCGCCCCAGGGAACCCGCCCGCCGGGCGCGGCGGCAGCGAACGCTCCCGTCGCGACCGGTCAGCCGGCAGCGGACGAAACCGCGCAGTGATCGCGACGCGCGAGCCCGGCGGGGAGCCGGCTAGCCGCGCGGCAGCGTTTCCCGCTCGGCCGCCCGCGCATCCGCCTGCTCGGCCGCCCGGGCTCCCGGCCCCGCTCCCGCCGAGGCGGCCCACCCGCGCACGGCCGAGTTCCTGCTGCCCCGCTGGTTGGCGTCGACCAGCGCGGTGCTCCACCGCGCGCCGCCGTCGGTGCTGACCGCGAGCGGGGAGAACGTCAGGTTCTGGCTGGGCCGGACGGCCACGGTGAGCGCGCGCCCGGTCCCCGCCGCGACAAGGCCGCCGTTGTCGGCGACGCCCGGCGGGGTGACCAGCCGCCAGGCCGGTGAGGCTGACTGCCGGACGAACACCTGCCACAAGGCCGGGCTTGACGCCATCGGCACCAGCGCCCAGCTGTCCCCGGCGGTGTCGAGCGAGGTGGCGAGCGAGGTGCTCGCGCCGGACGCCGGGCTGCTCGCCCCTGTGCTGGCCGGCGCGGGAGAACCGCAGCCGGAGAGCGCCGTGGCGGCGGTGACGGCGAGGGCGGCGGTGACGGCGGCGAGCGCGCCGGCCCCGGCGCCCCCGGTTCTCCGGACGCCCCCGGTTCTCCGGACGCCCCCGGCGCCCCGGACGGGCCAGGCGCCCCGGACGGGCCAGGCGCGTGACCTTCCCGCCGGCCGCGGCCCGCGTGGCGATGCGCCCCTCACTGGCCCTGGCCCATCGCCCGCAGCACTGAGCCACCGAAAGCACGTGCGGCTGCGGCGTGCCGGCCATCGAGAAGATCATGCCGGCCAGCGTCCCCGGCCGCCCGCCGATGGTGCCGCGCCAGAAGCCGCGCCCCGGCCAGGCCTGCAGCAGCGCCATACCCGCGAAGAACACGCCGAGGCCGCCGAGCAGCACCCGGCCGGCCCGGGGCGTCCGCCAGACGTGCTCGGGCAGCGCGATGAGGATCCCCGCGGCCACGTAGACTCCCGCCGCCCCCGGCGCGCCGAACAGCACGGTCAGGCCGGGCGCGAAGATACCTCCGAACGCCTCGGCGACCGACCAGACGATCAGCCCCCACGCCACGCTCGCCACCCCGGCCAGCCGCGACGGCCAGCCGCGCACCCCGAAGATCAGCCACATCCCGATGCCGGCCTGTATCCAGACCGACGCCGCGCCCGCCTGGACCGGGTGGTAGGACCAGATCGTCCCGCCCCAGTTCGCCAGGTGCCGCACCCAGGCCGGCGCGGCCGCCGCGGCCGGCTCCATGACCTGGGAAGGCAGGCCGCCAGGCATCCGCGGCTGCGCCTGCAAGATGCCGTCGAACAGCCACAAGATCCCGAAGCCGGCCCGGAGCAGGCGGCGTGCCTTCGGCTCGTCCCATGCGGCGGCCAGCGCCGTCTTCGCCTTGGTTCCGGCGTTCACCCAGCCGCGGGTCGCGCCCCAGCACAGCAGCACACCGTACTCAGCACTTCGCCCGCGCCGGGATGGCGCGGGCGAAGATGAGCACAATGTCATCTAGCCTCAGCAGTGTCCCCCGTGTCCCCCGTGTCCCCCGTGTCCCACTGACGGTCAGGAGGCGGCGGTCCCGGGCTTGCCGAGGCCCCAGACGGCTGCGGAGAAGACCGTGATGCAGAACAGCAGGAACGTGATGATGTGCACGCCGGAGCAGTACTCGCAGACTTGCTGGATCTGGTACAGCTCCGCGTAGATCAGGTACATCACGAACCCCATGCCCGTGATCATCGCGGCCAGCCGCAGCCCGCCGACAGAAAGGCGCAGCGGGCCGGCCTTGAGGCGCTGCATCCGCCACGCCCATGGGGTCATGATCGCCACCACGAACACGTAGAAGGCAAGGCCGAGCACGGCCACGGGAAGCACGCCGAACACCATGGACTGCGGGCTGCTGATCACCGCCGCGCAGTCGAACGTGCCGCCCTTGCCGGTGGGGCAGCCGGCCAGGTTCTTCCCGGTGTAGTGCGCGTACGTCTCGTACGCGGACACCGCCAGGCCGAGGACGGCGAGCGCCAGCGAGACGAGCTGCAGCCACAGCGGCGGCCCCGAGGACCGCTCAGGCTCCGGCGTGACCGCGGTGGCGGCCGGCTCCGCCTTCCGCTCGGCCGCCTTGGCGGGCTCAGCCTGGCGGACCGGCCTGCCCGGGGTGGCCGGCGTGGCCGACGTCGCCTTGACGGCCGGCTTGGCCGGTGTGACCGGCGCCGCCTTGACGGCCGGCGCCGCCTGGGCGCGAGCGGCCATACCCGCCCTTCCCTTGCCTGAAGCGGGCCGGGCGCCAGAGGCGCCGCGGGCGCCGGCGCCGCCGGAGTTCCGTGAGCGCGCCTTCGAACTTGCCATCGGGTCGGTCTCCAGTGCTGTGGATCGCGGCGGCCGGTGGCTGGTCAGCTTAGCGCCGGATACCGCGCGTGGACGGGCTAGGATGCAAAGTTTTTCTCGAGTGCCTGTATCGCGGGTGTGCACGCGGTGCTCGGCTGGTTGCCGGTGAGGCTGCAGATCCCGGCGGTCATGTAGTTCGCCGAGCCGAGCACGCCCTGCGCGATCGCCGAACCCGGCTGGGACAGCGCCGCCCCCACCTGGTCCCAGCTCTTAGCCGACAGATCCTGCGGGCCGTACGGCGAGAGGTTGCCGACCTCCACGTACTTGTTGCCGATGTCGATGAACGGGATCGCGCCGCCGAGGCCCTGTGCCGGGTCGCCAGGGTCGTACTGGGTCATCAGCGCGTTCTGCGCGGCTGTCGGGGTCTGCAGCGTGACGTAGGGGGCGCTCGTGTTGGAGGAGTTCCCCTGGCGGTAGTTCCTCGTCGTCTCGACCGGGGTGAAGGTGATGTACTTGCTCGTGTACTTCGAGCCGTAGAACGTCCAGCTTGGCGTGTTCGCGTACGCGTCGGTGCTCGACGAGTGGATGGTCGTGAGCCCGGAGAAGGTGCCGAAGCGGCTCAGCGACACGATCATCGCCCAGCGCTGGGCGGCGCAGTACGGGCAGTACTCGGCGCCGATGTACAGCACCTCCGGCTTGCCGCCCGAGGTGAGCGCGCTGCCGTTCACGGTCGCGAAGTACCCGCTGCTCGCCGCGCTCGCCGCCGCGATCTGGCTGGCCGGGATGAAGATCGACTTGCTGATGCTGCCCGCGCCGGTCTTGTCCAGCGTGCTCTGCGGCACGCCGGTGACCTCCTTGGTCAGGCTGGTGAGCGCGGCGCCGGTCGGTCCGTTGCTCACCGGGGCCGCGGTGCCGCCGCCGCTGGTCGTCTTTATCAGCACGAACGCGACCACCACGATGATCACGGCGAGGATGGACCCGCCGGCCAGGTAGATCCGCTTGCGCTGCTCAGCGCGTCGCGCCGCCTCCCGCTGCGCGGCGATCTTCGCCCGCCGGTCCGGTGCCTGCTTGGTCCTGCTCGCTTTGCCCATGCGCACATCGTAGGGCGATTTGCAAGCGCTTTCTCTCAGGCCCGGCTGAGAGGAACCTCCTGATGACCCGAATGTAGTCTGAGCCTGGCGATCGCCCGCAACGCGACAGGCAGATAACCTAACCTGCGAGGGCGGTATGTGCCAGTGCCGGCCCGCGCGGGTCGCGCGCCCAGCCGGAACGCCGGTCCTCGCGACAGGAGTAAGGGGGTGCCGCGAGGACCGGCCGTTCCGGCGCGGGACGCTGGGGGGGGCGAGCGTCCCGCGCCAGTCCCCGCCAGCGCGTCCAGCGGACGCGCCCAGCGGCGGACAGACAGCATCGACCGTGCCAGACGGCGCGAACCGCGACCATCTGACCGGCGTTTGCCTCATCAGTGATAATCGGTCTATCTCTATGTGATCTAGATATTTTCTCGATGACCTCCCTGAAGTGGGGTAATCTCCATAGCTGACCTGTTCCGTCTGACAGCGCCGCGTAGCAGGGCAGGCCGCGGCGGGATGAAGGGGGCGGCGGGGCCGTGGTGCCGCTGCGGGTGGGCGTTCTTGGACCGGTGACGGTGTGGCGCGACGAGCGTGAGGCCCCGGCGGGCCAGCCACGCCAGCTCGCGGTGCTCGGCGTGCTCGCCTTGCGGGCCAACCGCGTGGTGTCCCGCGGCGAGATGGTCGACGCGGTGTGGGGCGACCAGCCGCCTGCCAGCGCCGAAGGCGGCATCTACACCTACGTGGCGGGGCTGCGGCGCGTCCTGGAACCGGACCGGCCGCGCCGCGACCCGTACAGCCCGCGGCGCGCGCCCTCGCGCGTGCTCGTGTCCGCCGGCGGCGGGTACATGCTCAGGCTCGATCCCGGCTGTGTCGACTCCGAATGCTTCGAGCACTTGCTCGCCCTGGTCCGCAGCCTGCGGGCGTCCGGCGACCTGGCTGGTGCCGTGCGGGCGCATGACGAGGCACTCGCGCTGTGGCGCGGGCTGCCGTTCGCCGGGGTGCCCGGGCCGTTCGCCTTCGCGGAGCGGCAGCGGCTCGGCGAACTGCGGACGGTGGCGGCCGAGGAGCGCGCCGACCTGCTGCTCGCTCAGGACAGGGCGTCCGAGGCGGTGCCCGAGCTGACCGCGCTCAGCGTCGAGCACCCGCTGCGCGAACGGGCCCGCGGCCTGCTGATGATCGCGCTGTACCGCTGCGGCAGGCAGGCCGAGGCGCTGCAGGTGTTCCACGAGGTCAGGGACCGGCTGGCCGAGGAACTCGGCATCGACCCGAGCGGTGAGCTCACCCACATCCACCAGCAGGTCCTGGCCATGGACTCCGCGCTCGACTGCCCGGGCAGGCTGCCCGTCGCGATCACCGCCCGTCCGGCCCCGCCCGCGTCCGGTCACGCCGGTCACGCCGGTCACGCAGCGGGCGCCGAGGGCGCCCAGCGGGCCGCCCTGGCCCCGGCGCAGATGCCGCCGGAGACCGCCGGGTTCGCCGGGCGGACGGCCGAGCTGGACCGGCTGCTCGCCATGCTGCCACCCCAAGGGGACGCCCCGGACGCCGCCGCGGCCGAGCCCCCGGTGGCCGTCGTCACCGGCACCGCCGGCGTCGGCAAGACGACGCTCGCCATCCGGTTCGCCCGCCAGGTAGCCCCGCGCTTCCCCGACGGCCAGCTGTACGTGAACCTGCGCGGCTTCGAACCCTCCGGCGCCCCGACCGAGCCGGAAGCCGCGCTGCGCGGCTTCTTCGAGGCGCTCGGGGTGCCGCCGCGACGGGTGCCGGCCACCCTCGAGGCGCAGACCGGGCTGTTCCGCAGCCTGGTCGAGGGCAAGCGGGTGCTGCTGCTGCTCGACAACGCGCGCTCCACCGAGCAGATCAGGGCGCTGCTGCCCGGCTGCCCGGACTGCATGGTGGTGATCACCAGCCGCAGCCAGCTGACGGGCCTTGTCGCCGCCGAGGGCGCCCGCCCGCTGCCTCTTGACGTGCTGTCGGGCGCCGAAGCCAGGGAACTGCTCGCGCACCGGATAGGGGAGGACCGGGTCGCCGCGGAGCCGTCCGCGGCAGCGGAGCTGATCAGGCAGTCCGCCGGGCTGCCGCTCGCGCTGAGCGTCACATGTGCCCGGGCCGTCACCCGGCCGGGCGTCGCGCTCGCGGACCTGGCAGCCGAACTGCGGGACGCGCGCGGACGGCTCGACGTGCTCGAGACGGGCGACGTGTCGACCGACCTGCGCGCGGTCTTCTCCTGGTCTTACGAGAAGCTCAGCGACCGGGCGGCACGGATGTTCCGGCTGCTCGGGGTGCACCCTGGGCCGGACATCTCGGTGCCGGCGGCCGCCAGCCTGGCGGGGATATCGCCCGCGGCGGCTCGTGCCGCGCTCGCGGAACTGGCCAGGGCCTCGCTGCTGACCGAGGACGCGGCGGGCCGGTTCGGCTGCCACGAGCTGCTGCGCGCTTACGCGGCCGAGCGCGCGGCCGCCGC
>DAHVAN010000231.1 GCA_027314595.1 Actinomycetota bacterium
GCGACGGGCGCGCCGGTGGCGGCTGTGCTGCGGGACCGGCGTCTGCGGCGTCCCGGGGGCGGCGAGGCCGATCCGTTCCATGACCCGGGTCTCGAACCCCGGCGGGGGTTCGCGCGCCGGCAGCAGGCCGAGCAGCTGCTCTCCCGTCTGCGTCAGCTGGCGGACGTATTCGCGGCAGGCGTCACAGCGGTCCAGGTGCGCGAGCGCCTCAGCGCGCTCGCGGCCGGTCAGGACGCCCAGCGCGAGTTCCGCGGCGACGTCGGCGAATTCTTCGCATCCGATCTGGTTCAGCTCACTCATCGCCTGCATCCTCCGGGAGATAGACGGCCCGCAGTTTGTGCATGCCGTCCCTGATCCGGGTCTTCGCGGTGCCTAGCGGGATCTGTTCCGCGTCGGCGATCTGCCGTGCCGTCATGCCGTATATTCCGGCCATCGCGACGGCCCTGGCTTGCGGCGCCGGCAGCCGCGCGAGCGCGCCCCGCAGCCGCGCCGCGTTGTCGTGGGCCACCGCGAACCGTTCGGGGGTGTCGGTCACGGCGGTGAGCAGGGCGGGGAGGTCTCGCGGGTCCAAGGGCGAGCTGGTGCGCGAGCGGATGACGTCGATGGCCAGGTTGTGCGCGATCACGGTGAGCCACGAGCGGACGGACCCGCGGCGCGAGTCGTACACCTGCGCGTGCCGCCATGCCTGCTCGAAGGTCTGCTGGGCGACGTCCTCCGCGCCGCACCTGTCGGCCAGGACGGTCAGCGCGACGCCGAACACGGTCTGCTGGAAGCGGCGGACGAACGCGATCGCCAGGGCCGCCTCGCCGGCGCCGAGGCCCGCGAGCAGGACCTCGTCGGACAGATGCTCGGCTGCAATCCCCATCTCCCGCGAACCCCCAGGTCAGGCTACGCCGATGAACGCCTACGTGCTGGCCGGCCGCCTCCCGGCAGCGGCCGACCAGCACTGGCGCCCTTGATGCGGGCGAGAAACGCGGTCACCAGGAGTGATCAGCCCCAGGCGCCGGTCGAACTAGGCGAGGCCGGGGCTCCGTACCCGTACCCGGACCCGGATCCGGACGTGCTGGTGCTTGTGATGCTCGACCCGGACGTGGAGACCAGCCACCACTTCGCGCCGAAGGCGCTCAGGCCCTGGCCGGCCGTCATCCCCGGCGAGGAGTCGCCGGAGAAGTAGTACAGCGGGTGGCCGTCGTAGGTCACCTGCTTGGTGCCGCCGGACCGGGTGATCGTGCCCAGGTCGCTGGCCACGGCGCCGCCCGAAGCGGTCACCGTGCCGGTCGTCGTCATTGGCGGCCAGGCTGCGGCGCAGCTCCCGGTGCATTCGGACTTGCCCGTGGGATCCTTCATCCACAGGTAGACGGCACGCCCCGAGCCGTCGGTCAGGTACGTGCCCAGCGAACCGGTATGGGTGGTGATCACCGTCGCGGAGGCCGGCGCGCTCGAACTGCTTCCGTAGCCGGCCGCGGTCGGGCTGCTCGCGGGTGTCGAAGGTGCCGATGAGCTGCCGCCGCTGCTGCCGCATGCGGCCGCCAGCAGCGTCGTACCGAGCACCGCACCCAGCTTCACCGGTAGCGGCACCCGTGTCAGCAATGAGTTGCTCATCCTGTTCGTCTCCTGTCCCGGGCGGGACGCCGCCCCGCCGATCGGTCCGCCCTTGTGCAGTTGCCTTTCGTGGTAACTACGGCGCTGGCGGCGATACGGCTTGGCGAATCACGTGTGACGTGCGTCACATTCCCTGCCGCGGGCCTTATGATCACGGCCGCTGCACGCCGCCGGCCGTCAGGGCCGGTAGCCGCCCGCGAGGATCTCGCCCCTGGCGTCGTAGAACCCGGCCTCGTCGACGGCGCGCTCGAGCTGGGCGTAGCCGGACACCCGCGGCGGGCGCCACTGCCTGAGCCCTTCCATGTCGAGCAGCGGGCGCAGCGACGGATCGGCGTAGTCCATGCCGCGCAGCAGGTTCTTCAGCTTGCAGGCGGCGGCCTCGGTGACGGCCGGTCCCGCGGTCATCGTGCAGTGGTCATAGGGCTGGGTCTGCGCGACGACCCGCACCGACCCGGACCGCACGGTGCCCTCCCTGGCGAAAAGCAGCAGGCTGGAGTCGATCATGCAGGCCGCGTCCACCCGGTCCGCCGGGTCCGCGGCGAACAGCGCGCGGGCCGCCTCGCGCTCACCGCCGACGTGGTCTCCGTGGAGGCCGACGCCGATGTCGAAGCGGCGGACCCAGACGTCCGCGCCGTCGCCGGGGCTGGCCTCGGCGCCGGGGCGCAGGCCCGCGGAGCGCAGCAGCGACAGCGGAAGCAGCGTCGCCTGCGGCGAGTCGACGGCGCCGGTCGCGACGATCCGGCCGCGCAGGTCGGCGAGCGACTGAACCGGGGAGTCGGCGCGGACGACGATGAGGGAGCGCAGGTCGCAGTCAGTGTCGCGCATCGTGACCGGGGTGAGCGTGACCCCGGCCGCGGCGGCGAGCCGGCTGGCCCGCACCCAGGCGAGCGGCGAGTTCCACGCCACGTCGATCCGGCCCGAGACCAGGTCGGCGACCTGCCTTTCGTAGTTCGAATACAGGAGGTAGTCGAACTCCAGGCCGCGCCCGCGCAGCCAGGCCCTGAAGCCGTCCCAGATCGTGACGACCCTGGGGTCACAGGCGACCGCGCCGAGCAGCAGCCCGCTCACCATGGCATCGCCGCCTGCCTCTCTGCGCTGGCCTGCGCTGGCCTGCTCCGGCCTGCGCTGGCCTGCGCTGGCTGCCTGCTCCGGCCTGCTCCGGCCTCACGGGTGGGTTCCTCCATGATCGGCTGCCCTCCGCGGGCGGGGTAATGCGCGCCAGCACAGGAAACGCCGCCGGGAATTTGTGCGCCGCGGGGCTCAGACTCGGTGCGCGGCACTGGGTGCGCGGCACTGGGTGCGCGGCACTCAGTGCGCGGTGTCGGCGCGCAGGTGCTCGAAGATCAGCGACGTCTCGGTGTAGGCGACGTCCGCGTTCGCGCTGAGCTTTTCCACGAAATCGCGCAGGGCGTCGCTGGACCCGGTGGCGACGTGCAGCAGGAAGTCGTCCTTGCCGCCGAGGAAGTACACGTTGAGCACCTCCGGCAGCCGCGCGACCTCGGCGACGAACGCCCTGATGTGGCCGCGGGCGGTGGACTGCAGGCGCACCGCGATCATCGCCTGCAGGGGACGGCCGAACGCCGCCTGGTCCACGTCGGCGTGGAAGCCGCGGATCACGCCGCGCTCGCGCAGTGCCCGCACCCGGCCGAGGCACGTCGACGGCGCGATACCCGCGCGCTCGGCGAGCAGGTTGTTGGGAAGCCGCGCGTCGCGGGCGAGCTCGAGCACGATGCGCCGGTCGACCTCGTCGAGCGGCTCGGGCCGAACACGCTTCGGCCGGGCTGCGGCCCTCGTGAACCCGTCTGAACTTCCATCGGCCATATCCGCATTATACAGAATAATCTTCAGTGTACTAGGCTTATATTCGAAAATCATGCACTATTGAAAGCATCTCACAGAACTGCTGCGCGTCCGTGAAAGGCAGGCGGTCATGAAGGTCGGCATTCCCCGCGAGGTCAAGGACAACGAATACCGCGTCGCGATCACGCCGGCCGGCGTGCGGGAGCTCACCGCCCACGGCCACGAGGTCTACCTGGAAAAGAGCGCGGGCGCCGGCTCCTCGCTCGACGACGAGGCCTACGTCGCGGCCGGCGCGACGATCATCCCCGACCCTGACGAGGTCTGGGGCGCGGCCGGCCTGATCCTCAAGGTGAAAGAGCCCATCGCCGGGGAGTACCACCGGATGCGCGAGGGGCAGGTGCTGTTCAGCTACCTCCACCTGGCCGCTGACAGGGCGTGCACCGACGCCCTGCTCGATTCGGGCGTCACCGGCATCGCCTACGAGACCGTGCAGCTCGCCGACGGCTCGCTCCCGCTGCTCGCCCCGATGTCCGAGGTCGCGGGCCGCCTCGCCGCGCAGGTCGGCGCCTACCACCTGATGCGCCAGGGCGGCGGCAACGGCGTGCTCATGGGCGGCGTGCCCGGCGCTTACCCGGCGAAGGTCGTCGTCATCGGCGCCGGGGTCTCCGGCGGCAATGCCGCCGCGATCGCCATGGGCATGGGCGCCAGCGTCCTCGTCCTGGACCGCAACATCGCGCGGCTGCGCCAGCTCGACGCCCTGTACCAGGGCCGCTGCCAGACGATCGCCTCGAACGCCTACGAGATCGAGCGCGCGGTGCTCGACGCCGACCTGGTGATCGGCTCCGTCCTGCTGCCGGGCGCGAAGGCGCCCAAGCTGGTCAGCAACGCCCTCGTGAAGCGGATGAAGCCGGGTTCTGTGCTCGTGGACATCTCGATCGACCAGGGCGGCTGCTTCGAGGATTCGCACCCGACCACGCACGCCGACCCGGTCTTCCTGGTGCACGACTCGGTGTTCTACTGCGTCGCCAACATGCCGGGCGCGGTCCCGCACACCTCGACGTACGCGCTGACCAACGTGACGCTCCCGTACGCCGTCGAGCTGGCCGACCGCGGCTGGCGGGACGCCCTGCGCGCCGACGCGCCGCTCGCCCGCGGCCTGAACACCCACCAGGGCCGGCTCACCAGCGCCCCGGTCGCGCAGGCGCACGGCTACCAGGCCGTTCCGCTGGCCGACGTCCTCGCCTGAAAAACCGGGCCCGGCAGGGAACCGCCCGCGTTCGGCTCCCGTCCAGTCACCAACCGCCACTGAGACTCGGGGGACACATGCGGTTGGCGATACGGGGCGTACGAGGCAGGGCGAAGAAGGCCGCGGTCCTGGCGGGTCTGGCGCGGATCTGCAGACGGCAACGATGACCGCCGCTAACCGAACCCGCGTCCCGCGCGTCCCCCGCGTCCCTCGCGCGTCCCGCGCGTCCCGCGCGTCCCCCGCGCGTCCCCGCGTCCCCCGCCAGCCACTGGCTCGCGCCGCGTTCTGGGCCAGATGCGCATCCGCCCCGGTTCTACCGGGCCAGATGCGCAGATGCCCCGGTCAGGCGACCCAGATGCTCCGGTCAGGTGGACCCAGATGCCCCCTGGCAGACCCGGCCGGCCGCACTGTCCGGCCGGGCGCGTCGGCCGCGGCCGCCAGGACGCCAGGGCGAGCGGCCGCCGATCTTCCGCAGCCGGAAGCGGGGTCGGCATTCCGCGCCAGACAGTCACCTGCCCGATATGCCGGGAATATCCCTCCTGTCATGGCGGCGCGGCGCGGGGAAATCCGCGACACGGCCCGAACGAGGGCTTTGAATAAAGCCTCAATAATCGCAAACGGCTCTTATGCGGATAGGGAAATTCCGCAAGCATCAGGGGGCTATTTGCTAGGGGGTCGTCGTGCTAATCTTGGATCCTATCCACGTTGTCCATCGGCATTGCCGACAGCGGGATCGGGGCAGTGTTCGCATTTCGGGGGAACACGCAAGGGAAGCTTGGAGCGGGAATGAGTCATGCATGCGACTGCGTGGGGGAGCCCGGGCTGACGTGCCGTGATGCCGGTCAGTCGTCGAATAGCGGCCAGCGCAGCGGGCGCAGCCGGATATGTCATGAGCTGACGCGGTTGGCAGCCTCCATCGTTTCCCTCGCCAAGCCCGCGCTGGAAGAGCCGGGACTTTCCCCGGCCATGCGGCGCTACTTCGAGCGGATCGTCAGGCAAGCGAACTGGCTGGCGGACATGGTCGAGGACTTTTTGCGGCAACTCAGACCCGGCGGGGTGCCTCAGGACGCCAGGCAACCGGGACCGGCGCCGCGGGAAACGGCGCCGCGGGAAACGGCGCCGCGGGAGACGGTGCCGGCGGGCACGGGCGGCGCGGATGTCGCGGACGCCGTGCACGAGGCGGTCGAGTTCGCCGGCCTGACCTGGCCGGGCCGGGCCGTCGTGCGGTCGCCGAGCGGTCAGGACCGCGTCCGGTGCGGGCTGCCTCCGGTCCTGTTGCGCAGGGTGATCTGGAACGTGCTGAGCAACGCGACGCGCGCGGCCGGGCCGTCGGGGACCGTGACCATCCAGGTCGGGCGCGCCGACGGCGTGGCGACGCTGTCAGTGCGGGACAGCGGGCCTGGCTTCGGCAGGATACCCGCGGGCTCCGGGATCGGCCTGACCGCGGCTGCCAGGATCATCGCCAGGTACGACGGAAGGATCGAATTCGGGAGCGGCACGGGCGGCGGGGCGTGCGTCAGCCTGTGGCTGCCATGAGCTGAGCAAAGGGGCTGGGGGGCGGCATGACGGCAAGGCATTCCAGCATGTCAGCGGACATGCTGGTCCGTGAGCTGTGCCATGACCTGATCGGGTCGGCGGCAGCGATAAGGGTACTCGTGCGGCTGGCGGACACCGAAGCGACCGAAGCGGACCTGGCCGCCGGCTGCCAGCCGCGCGGCCGGCTCCAGGGGATCGCCGCGGCCGCCGGTCAGATCGTGGAGATCTGCCAGGAGGTACTGCAGCAGCGGGGAGCGCGGCATTGCGGATCGTTATCGCGGTCGCGCAGCGCATGTTCGCCAGTGCCCTGGCGGCGCTGCTTGGCAGTTCGGGCCACGATGTCGTCGGCTACGCGACCGCTCTTGACGCCGTGGCCGAGATCCTGACGCGCGAGCGGGCCGACACGTGCGTGGTCGACGCGGACATGGCCTGGGAACCCAGGGGCATCAGCCTGGCGAAGGCACTGTCCCCGGGCACCGCCTTCGTCGTGCTGGCGGATGCCGCGGGGTCAGAGGGGCTCAGTCGCGCGCTCTCCGTCGGCGTGCACGGAGCGGCGCTGAAGTCTGACGACTTCGTGGAGTTCCGGAGGGTGCTTGCCGGTGCGAGCGCCCAGATGGCCAGGCGCCCGGTCGGCACGGTCGTGCTGTCCGCGTCGGTCCAGGCGGGCCGCCGGACGATGCGCGCCGGCTGGCCGCTTCAGGACACGGCCGGCTCGCTGACCCCGCGAGAACATGAGGTGCTGGCCCGGCTGGTGCGAGGCGAGTCCACCAGCGCCATGGCCAGGTCCATGGGGATCCGGCCGTCCACGACGCGCACGCACGTCGACTCGGTGCTGATCAAGCTCGGGGTGCACTCCCGCCTGGAGGCCGTCGCCGTCGCGGTCCGGGAAGGGATCGTCGACCTGGCGGACAGCGCCCCCGGCTGGGGCCGGGCCAGCAGAAGGCCCTGAGCGGGTCATGCGGACCACGCTGCTCATCGTCGATGACCACAGGGTGTTCTCCCAGGGGCTCGAGGCGCTTTTCGCTGGTGAGCCGGACTTCGACCCGATGGTCGTGACGGACCCGGAGCAGGCCCAGGCCGTCGCGGCAGCGCGCAAGCCGGACGCGGTGCTGATGGACATCCGGCTGGGAAACGTGAGCGGGATCGAGCTCACCAGGCGGCTGGCCGCGCTGCCCACCCCGCCTGCGATCGTCGTGCTGACCGCCTACGCGGACATCCCCACCGCCGTGGAGGCTATCCGGGCCGGCGCGGTGGGTTTCGTCGCCAAGAGCGCGCCGGTCGAGCAGGTCATGAGCGCGGTGCGGGCCGCGGCGCTCGGCGGCACCTGGCTGCCGGCCGGCCTGCTCGGCGCTCTGCTGGCCGACTTCCGGGCTCCCGCGGATGAGGGTCAGCAGCTCATCGCGCAGCTCACCGCGCGCGAGCAGCAGGTCCTCGGGCTCATGGTCAGCGGGATGGACCGCAACCGCATCGCGCTCCAGTTGCACCAGTCGCCGAACACGGTCCGCACGTACATCCATAACATGGCGGCCAAGCTTGGCTGCCACAGCGCGATCGAGGTCGTGTCCGTGGGCCTGCGCGCAGGACTGCGCCCGCAATGACAGGCGCCTGAGGGCTGCCGCGCCGCGGCAGGCGCGGCGTCTAGCGTGTCCGGCGCCGCGCCCCGCCGTCGGCGGCGGGAAGCCGCCTGCCGCGCCCGGTCACCAGCCAGGCCGTGCGGCAGACGATCGCCACGTCGGACCGGAGGCCGCGGCCTTGCAGGTAGGCGAGGTCGATGGCCAGCTTCGGGTGCAGCTGGTGCCTGGCGTAGTGCAGTTCCGGATCGTCGCCGGCCGCGTCGGCCGACTCCTGCGCTCGCGTGTAGAAGATCTGCCCGGGTCCGGTGAGGCCGGGCCGGACCCGCAGGATCTTGAGCTCATCGGCGCTGTACCAGCGGATGAACCTGGGTACCTCCGGCCGCGGGCCGATGAGCGTCATGTCTCCGCGAAGGACGTTGATGAGCTGCGGAAGCTCGTCGAGCTTGGTGCCCCGCAGCCAGCGGCCGACGCGCGTGACGCGCGGATCGGCCCGGGCGGTGACCAGCGGCCCGGCGCTGCCGGCGTCAGCCACCATCGAGCGGAACTTGAGCATGGTGAACGGCTTTGCCTGCTGCCCGACCCGCTCTTGCCGGTAGAACGCCGGTCCTTTGCTGGTAAGCCGTACGCTCGCCGCGATCACCGTGAGCAGCGGTGAGATGATCGCGAGCACCGTGCCCGCCACCACGATGTCCACGGCCCTTCGCGCCGCCGAGTCACTGGCCGGCCCTATGCCCGGCACGCGGGCGCCTGCCGGCGCCGCGTGCCGCCCGGACGCCGCGGCAGGCGGCCTTGCGCGCAGCATCCGCCGCGTCAGCAAGACGAGCACCATAGTGGTCGTCAGGTACGCGACGGCCGAGGTGACGGCGCCGCCCAGCGCGCCGTGCCGCGGGATGAGCAAGGCGTCCAGCGTCACGGTGATCGTCGCGCCGACGCCCATCGCGATGGAGTTCAGGCCGGGGCGGCCGCGCCCGACCAGGTAGGCGGAGGAGACGGCGGCGGCGCCTTCGACGGACAGGCCGATGATGATGATCTCGGCGGGGGGCACGGCAGCCCGGAACACGTCGCCGTACACGGCCGGCAGCCCGATGTAGGCGGCCGTCGCGACGAACGGCGTCAGCACGAGGGTCAGGACAAGCGCGCGGGGCAGCAGGTGCCGTGCTTCGGCGGTGGCCCGCGCGGCGGGCAGCCGCGCGAAGCGCGAATAGAGAACGTAGTTGAGGGCGGTGGGCGCCAGCCGCATGAGCTCGGCGACCTTGGAGGCGACCGCGTAGATCCCCAGCACCGCGGGTCCCGCCAGCGCTCCGAGCAGGATGAAATCGAACCGCAGGTTCATCAGCCAGAGCATGTTGCCGAGCTGGCCGCGTCCGCCGAACGCCAGGATCTTCTTCGCCAGCGCCGGCGAGGACCTTCCCCAGCCGGTGAAGTACCCGCGCCGGAGCAGGCGCAGCAGCCCGGTCGCGGTTGCCAGCACCCCCGACGCGATGAGGGCGATGAGGACGGAAGTCGCCCCCTTGTAGCCGACGGTGAGCAGCACCAGCGGAAAGACGAAGACGAACCAGAGTTCTTCCGCGACGATGACCAGGTTCGCTCCGGGGATGTCGCCGCTTCCCTGGCAGCAGCCCTTGGCGGTCACCGTCCACAGCTGAGTCACGACGAGGGCCGTCATGACGAACACGAGCGAAACCGGCAGCTGCCGGAAGAAGGCATGGTGGAACGGGACAGCGCAGGCGAGCCAGGCGAGCGAGCCGAGTCCCGCGCCGGCCGCGGCCATCAGGGTCACCGTGGGCCGCACTCGCGGGTCCTTGCCGCGCTCGCCCGCGAGGAAGAACGCCGAGGCCGTCGGCAGGCCGGCCGAGAAGATGACCCCGAACAGCCATGGCAGCACGCGGATCAGCGTGTACTCGCCGACGACGGTGGGACCGCCGGTCCTGGCCACGAGCAGGCTGGCCAGCGAGACCGCCGACAGGGCCGCGCCCTGCGCGCCCAGGTTGGTCATCGCGTTCCGGGACAGCAGCCTGGAGCCGGCCCGCCGGCGAGCCCGGCGAGCCCGGCGAGCCCGGCCGGGCGCCGCCGGGACGACCGGGACGACCGGGACGACCGGGACCGCCGGGCGGCCGCCGC
>DAHVAN010000232.1 GCA_027314595.1 Actinomycetota bacterium
CACCGCCCCCAGTCCCCGACCCGGAAATTCAGGACGCGCCGCACAAGAGGTGAGCGGCGAGGTCCGCATGCCCTGATTCACCTACGGAAACCCCTCGTGGAGGCGAGAGGCATCACCTAAAACAGCCGGTGGATCCAGGCTGAGTGCTTCGTCTGCAAGCGACCAGCATGCGACGCGCACACCGCATGGGCCGAGATCCCCAGCCATGATTCCATGCGGTTATGGCTATGCGTCGATCCCAGATGCCAGACCTACAGGCGATGACGTCAGCGCATAACTGGTTAAGTCGCCAGCTGAAGGTGCTGGGCCACCCAGGCCGCTGACGCCCCTGCCGGAATCCTCACACGACACCGAGCCCTTGGCCGATGCCTCCCGGGAAAGATTGTCGCATTGGGCCAATATTGTCCTACCCTCGGTATGCGGTGTTTCCGGATTGCCGGGGCGTTCCGGGGGCTGCGAGTCTTCTGTTTCCTGAGTGGCGTTCTGCTGGACGGGGTGGCGGGTGGCTGATCGTTTGCTGGTCGATCTCGGAAGCGACCGTGCGGTCACGGTCAGCGTGTCACCTGAGACGGGCTTGCCGGAGGTGGTGTCGCGGTCGGTTCTGGAGTGGCCGCTGACCGGGGAGGATCTGGAGGGGCTGCGCTGGTACCTGGAGGATTACCTCAAGGCGCCGTTCGGGGTGTGGGAGGACCGCGGCCCGGGCATCCAGGCCCGGCTGGGTGGCTGGGGCGAGGCGGTGTTCGTGTCGGTGTTCGGGTTTGGCCCGGCGCGGGATGCGTATCAGCGGGCGCGGGACCGGGGCCTGGAGGTGGTGTTCCGGTCGGATGCGCCCGGGTTGCTGGGTGTGCCGTGGGAGCTGATGCGCGACGGGGCGGGCCCGGTGGCGCTGGGGGCGGGCGGGATCTCGCGGAGCCTGCCGGTGGCTGACGCGGAACAGGCGCTGGAGGTTCCGGGGAGCCGACTGCGGGTGCTGATGGTGATCTCCCGCCCGGCCGGAACTTCCGATGTGGAGTATCAGATGATGGCGCGGCCGCTGCTGGAGCGGCTGGACGCGGTCCGTGGCCAGGTGGACCTCGTCGTGCTGCGTCCCCCGACGTTCAGCGCGCTCAGTGAGGCCCTGAAGCGGGCGGCGGATGCGGGGGAGCCGTTCCAAGTGGTGCATTTCGACGGGCACGGCGCGATGCGCGGGCGGCTTGTCGCGGGTCCGGGCGTCGCCGGGGGGCTGCCGGAGACGCCGGCTGGCGCGGATGAGGGAGTGCTGGCGTTCGAGCAGCCCTGGGGTGGCGCTCATCCAGTGGCCGCGTCCCGGGTCGCGCGGGTGCTGGTCGGCTCGAGGGTGCCGATAGTGGTGTTGAATGCGTGCCAGTCGGGGGCGGTGGGCAAGGAACTTGAGGCCTCTGTCGCCACGGCGCTGCTGCGGGCGGGGTGCGCGGCGGTGGTCGCGATGGCCTACAGCGTGTACGCGGTGGCGGCGGCGGAGTTCATGACCGCGTTCTACGAGTCCCTGTTCACCGGGCAGACTGTCAGGCAGGCCGTGACGGCGGGGCGCAGGCGGCTGGCCGAGCGGCCGGGGCGGCCGAGCCCGCGGGGACAGATGCCGCTGGCGGACTGGCTGGTCCCGGTGCACTACATGCGGCAGGACGTGTCGTTCCCGCAGGCCCGCACCGCACGTCCGGCCGGCGCGCCGCCGCTGGAGCAGGCCCTGGACCAGATCCGCGGCACCGGGTCCGCGGCCGAACGGGCCGATGATCCGCTAGGGGCGGCGGACGGGGTGTTCGTGGGCCGTGATGACCTGGTCTACCAGCTGGAGGCAGCAGCCCGGCTGCAGCACGTCGCGGTGCTCACAGGTCCCGGAGGGACGGGGAAGACCGAGTTGGCGAAGGGATTCGCGCGGTGGCTGCGCGGCACCGGCGGCATCGATGACCCGCGGCTGGCGGTGTGGCATTCGTTCGAGCCCGGCTCGGCCTCGCCCGGCATCGGTGGAGTTATCTCGGCGGTGGGCCTGGAGGTATTCGGGACGGACTTCGCCCGCCTGGACCCGCCCGCCCGCCTGGACGCCGTCAAGCGGCTGCTGGCGCAGTCGCGGGTGCTGCTGGTCTGGGACAACTTCGAGACCGTCTTCTCGATGCCCGATCCGGGCGCCGCGGCTCCGCCGCTGGGTGACGCGGAGCGGGAAAAGATCCGGGAGTTTCTGGCGTGGGTGCGGGAGCACTCCCGCTCCGTGGTGGTGATCACCAGCAGATCCGGGGAGGCGTGGCTCGGCGAGGTGCACCGGATCGCGGTGGGCGGGCTGAACCGCGCCGAGACCGCCGAGTACGCAGACTTCATGCTGGCCCCCTACCCGCGGGCGCGGGACAGGCGCGAAGGCAGGGTGTTCGGGGAACTGCTTGAATGGCTCGACGGGCACCCGCTGAGCATGCGGCTGACCCTGCCCCGCCTCGATAGGACCGAGCCGGGGACCCTGCTGGAGGGCCTGCGGGGCATCCGGCCCATGCCCGGTGCTGACCCGGAGGAGGCGGGCCGGCTGTCGTCGCTGCCGGCGAGCATCGGCTACTCGTTCGCCTACCTCACCGAGGACACGGCCCGGCTGCTGACGGCGGCCTGCCTGTTCCACGGCGTCGCCGATGCCGACGTCCTCGCTGCCTTCTCCCAGGAACCCGGGGTGCCGGAGCGGTTCGCCGGGGCGAGCCGGGAAGACTGGGGGCGGGCGCTGGATGAGGCCGTCTCCGTGGGGCTGCTCACTAGCCTGGGAGCAGGCAGGTACCGGATGCATCCCGCCCTGCCCGCCTACGTTGCCGGACAGTGGCGGGCCGCCGAGCCCGCCGGGTATGAGGCCAGCCGTGAGGCCGCCGAGACGGCGCTGGCGGCTGCGTGCGCGGCCCTGTGCGGCTGGCTGGAAGGTCAGGTCAGTGCAGGTAACGCCGGGTTCGCCTACCGGGTGCTGGGCCTGGAGCGGCGGACCCTGGGCGTGGTCCTCGGCCGCTGCCTGGACCATCGGGAATGGGGCCAGGCCCAGGCGATCGTCAGGGCGCTGACAATGTACTGGGACGCCCGCGGACTGTATGAGGAGGCCGCCGCCTGGACCAGCCGGGTCCACGCCGCCACCGAGCAGTCCGGCGGCGCCCCGCCGCCCCTGGACACCCCGGCCGGGAGCCTGTGGCTGTTCATCGCCGGCGCGCACGCCGACCGGCAGCGTAAGGCCGGGAGACCGGATCAGGCCGCCGCCACCAACCAGCAGATCCTGGACATGCTCGGGACCCAGCCCCCCACCCGTCAACGGCAAGCCGATACTGCGGCAGCCTGCCACAACCTTGGCGATTGCGCCCAGGACCAGGGACGACTGGATGAGGCTGAGGGCTGGTACCACCAGTCCCTGGCCATCGAAGAAGCCCTCGGGAACCGGCCCGGCATGGCCATCACCTACCGTCAGCTCGCCAAGACCGCCCAGAACCGGAGGCGGCTGGATGAGGCCGAGGACTGGTACCGCCAGTCCCTCGCCATCGAAGAAGCCCTCGGGGACGAACCCGGCATGGCCGCCAGCTATCACCTGCTCGGCATGACCGCCCAGAACCGGGAGAGGCTGGATGAGGCCGAGGACTGGTACCGCCAGTCCCTCGCCGTCAAAGAAGCCCTCGGGGACCGGCCTGGCATGGCTGACACCTATCACCAGATCGGCGTCACAGCCCAGGAACGGGGGCGACTGGATGAGGCGGAGGACTGGTACCGCCAGTCCCTGGCCATCGAAGAGGACCTCGGCAACCGGCCCGGCATGGCTGACAGCTACTACCAGCTCGGGACCACCGCCTACCTACGGGGGCGGCTAGATGAGGCTGAGGGCTGGTACCGCCAGTCCCTGGCCATCGAAGAGGACCTCGGGGACCGGCCCGGCATGGCTGCCGACTGCTGTTACCGTCTCGGCATCACCGCCCAGGACCAGCAGCAACCGGATGAGGCGCTAGCCTGGATGATCCGGTGCGTGACCGTGTCCGGCCAGGTCCCCAATGCCATGACCGGGCCGGGACCGGAGCACCTGGCCCGCGTCGCCCGACAACTCGGAATGCCAGCCCTCGAACGCGCCTGGCGGCTGATCACCGGCCAGACCCTCCCCCAGGCCGTCCGCGACTCCATCACCAGCCAGACCCCAGGCGCCGGAGACCACCTGTGACCAGCCCAGCTACCGCCGCGGCCCGCGCGGCCGCCGTCATCCTCGCCCCCGACCTCGGCCCGGGCCTGCCCGCCGAAGTCGAAGCCGCCCTACACGCCCGCGACGCGGTCCGGCAGAGGCCTGGCCAGTACGACACCGCCGTCATCGCCGGGCTGGCGATCAGCGCCGCCAGCCTCATCGTGACTGTCGCGCAACTCGCCTGGTCCATCCTCACCGAGCGCCGCCCGAACACTCCCGAGCCGTCCCGCGACCAGATTGCCCGCCAGGTCTGTATCACCCTGCGCGAACAGGACGTGACCATGCCTCACGGCGCCGAGCACATCACCGGCATCGTCATCATCGAGGTCATCCGCATCGCCGCAGACGACCATCGGTAACCCGCCGCCTGCCGCCGGGCACCCGCACAGTGAATAGATGCCGGAACCGGGCCGTGAGGTCGGTAATGAGCGGGGTGCATCTTTCTTAGGGGCGTGTCATTTCGGGGTGCTTCGGTCAGGCGGTGAGGCCGAGGTCGGGGATGCTGGCGGGATCGTAGCGGGCTAGGTGACGTTCCCGCAGGTAGCGTGCCTTGTAGTAGTTCATGTAGTCGTCGAGGTCGCCGTTCACGACGACAGCGCGGATCTTGAGGATGTCCTCGGCGCCGTCGGGTGACCATCTCGCGCCGGTGATTCCGAACCTGTCCTCGATGACGTACCTGCATGAGCCCTCGATTAGCCCGGTGGCGATCGGCCATCCGCTGGCCAGTGCCTTGTCGTAGCGCATGTGCATGTGGTTGTTGTCCAGGTAGGTGACGGCCTTGTCCATGTCGGCGAGGTCGAGGTGGCGGGTGCGAGGGTTCGCGCGGGCCTTCGCGGCGACGGAGGCGAGGGTGGCGGCGACCGCCCTGGCGCGGCCGTGCAGGACGCGGAGCAGCTGCCCGTCGGCCCACTGGCCTGCGGTGACGGGGTCGCCGGGGTGCAGGGCGGAGGCGGCCTTGCCGAGATAGCCGGAGACGTGGATGTAGTCGGTCAGGACGGGGACCTTCAGGCCGCGTTCCCTGGCGTGGCCGCCGATGGCGGTGATCTGCTGCTTGTTGCCGTCGATGAGGAAGACGCGCTGGCGGGTGCGCTGCGGGTCGCGCCGGTCGGCCTCGTCGAATGCCCTGCCGATCATGGCGGGGATGTCCTCGGTGATGGAGGCTGATACCCACTTGTCCCGTGCCTCCGGCCCGGGGTGCGCCCTGCGGCGGGCGGGCGGGCGGGGCGGCGATGTCTTCCGGCTCGCGGGGCGCGGGGGTGAAGTCGGCGACCGCGACGACCTCGGCCATCTTCTTTACCCCAGGGTGCGCGGCATCGCCCTTGCCAGCGTTCCTGCGGTGCTCCGGGCGCATCGCGATGCCCTTGCCGTCGGCTTGCATCATGATCACGTCGCCGGGCGGGCTGCCGCCCGCGCTGCGGGCCCGCTGCTCGTAGAAGTCATCGGTCCAGGCGGCCAGGTCCGCAGCAAGGCCGGCGAGCTGCGCGCGGCCGACTGTGACCCCGGCCCGGTCCCTGATTGCCTCCTGGGCCTGCCCGTACCCTCCGCCGGCCAGGTGGCGGGCGGCCAGGGCGCGCATCCCCAGCGTGTACGGGTCGTCGGGCAGCATCCACCGGGCATCGGCCGGGTACAGGTTCGCCTCGCGGCGGTTGCGGTAGGCCAGCCGCGTCGCCCGGACCGGCCCGAACACGCTCACCACGCCCCGGTCGTGCCCCTTCTCCACGCTGCCGTGCCGGATCCCGGCCGCGCTGCTGACCTGCGTGACACGCACCTCGCGTGCGCAGTCGATGGTGAAGGTGGCCTCCAGCAGCTGCCGCTGCAGCTCCCGCCCGGCCTCGCCGATCACCGTCTCCCGCTCCCCGTGGTCCGCGCCGGCCGCGTCCTGCGCGGCCCAGGCGATCATCTCCGAGAACCGCTCCGCCGGCCCGGCCAGCGCCGCCGCCAGCTCGCCGTCCAGGGGACTCTCGCTGCCGTCCTCGCTCACCCGCGTCATCGTCACCGAGACAGAAACCGCCACCGCCGGGCCTGCGTTACCTGCTGGGGGTTCATGGGGTCAATCCAGCCCCACAATCCCAGTCCCGGCCCCGGAAACAGCGGACCCGGCAGCGGGCCACCACTCAGCACACCATGCCGCCAGCCCGGTCTCGCCGCCACTGACCAGCGCAGATCACCCTCAGCAATGTCCGGAACATCCGCAACCACACCGACACTCCCATACCCGGGAGGGCTCAAGCGGAAATCAGAGCAAGATCACGCCCCTTAAAAAGATGCACCCG
>DAHVAN010000233.1 GCA_027314595.1 Actinomycetota bacterium
GGCTTGCCGGGCGAGGTGCGCGCCCCGGACCCGCCGGGAGCTAACGTCCCGCCGCTGCGCCTGCCGCCGCGGCAGCCGCCGCCCCGCCGCGCGTTCCTGGCCACGGCGGGCGTCGCGGTGGCCGGGGCGGGCGCCGGCACGCTCATCGGCCGCCAGCTGACCACCCGGCGCAACGTCAGCGCGGCCCGCGCCGCGCTGCGCTTCCCCCGGCCCGCCGTCCCAGCGCCGCCGCTTCCCCCCGGCGCCAGCCTGCCGATCCCGGGGATCAGCCCCTTCATCACGCCGAACAGCCAGTTCTACCGTGTCGACACCGCCCTGCTGCTACCCCAGGTGGACCCGTCGAACTGGCAGCTGCGGATCCATGGCATGGTGGCGCGGGAGGTCGTGATCACGTTCGACGAGCTGCTGCGCCGTCCGCTCATCGAGGATTACGTCACGCTGTGCTGCGTGTCCGACCCGGTCAGCGGGCCGTACATCGGCAACGCCAAGTGGCTGGGCGCGTCGTACGCGTCGCTGGTACGCCAGGCGGGACCGCAGCGCGGCGCGGACCAGCTGCTGTGCACGTCGGCGGACGGGTTCACGTCGGGCACGCCTGTTTCCGTGGTGCTCGACGGCCGGGACTCGCTGATCGCCGTGGCCATGAACGGCACCGCGCTGCCGGTCGAGCACGGGTTCCCGGCGCGGCTGGTGGTGCCCGGGCTGTACGGCTACGTGTCGGCGTGCAAGTGGGTGGTGGACATCGAGGTCACGACGTACCAGGACGCGGTCGCGTACTGGGCGCGGAACGGCTGGTCGCAGCGGGCGCCGATCAAGACCGAGTCGCGGATCGACGTCCCGGCGGGCGGCTCTGCCCTGCGCGCCGGCCGGGTGGCGGTGGCAGGCGTCGCGTGGGCGCAGCACAAGGGCATCGAGGCTGTCGAGGTCCGGGTCGACCGCGGGCCGTGGCACCAGGCCACGCTGGCCGCGGTGCCCGACATCGACACCTGGCGGCAGTGGGCCTGGTACTGGGACGCCACCGCGGGGCAGCACCTGATCGAGGCCCGGGCCACCGACAAGACCGGCTACACCCAGACCGCCGTCCAGGACCCGGTGGCTCCCAACGGCGCGACCGGCTACCCGGCGAACCAGGTCACCGTCAGCCAGTAGCCCGCGCGCGGCTCGGCGGGCCCCGTCGCGGCCGTCCGCGACGCCTGCGGCGCCGCAGACTCGGGCGGTAAGGCGAGGGCGACCGAGATGGGGGCGAACAGGCGGCTGGGATCGCCGCGCTGCCTCGAGTCGCCGTACGCCATGACCGCGGTCTTCGACACCGGCTCAAGGCCGCGGTTGAGCGCCCATTCCGGCAGCTCGGGGCGGTCCGGGTCCAGGTCGAGCCGCAGCGGCCCGCGCACGTCGGCGGCCAGGTCGGTGATGAGCCGCCGGGCGTCGGCGCCGCTCGCGGCGACGACAGGACCGATCACCGTGACGGCCCCGCTGCGCCAGGCGGCCGCGAACCCGGTGACGCCCTGGGCGGCTTGGAGGACCCGGAGCCGTTCGGCGAAGGCGGGCAGGCGCCTGAGCAGATAGCCGCGGTCGGCGCCGAAGGCCGCCTTGTCCACATCCAGGATCGCCGCCATGTCCGCGCCGGTGGCCGGCCGCGAGCCGCCCCGCCCGCCGCTCGGCGCCGCCGTCAGGCGGAACCCCCCGGTGAAGGCGACGCTCCTGCGGACGGTCCGGAAACCGAGCTTGGCGTACAGCGGCCTGCCGGCGTCGGTGGCGAAGAGGGTGACCGTGGCGCTCCCCGCCCGGGCGAGCAGGTGGGTCATCAGCGCCTTGCCGAGGCCGCGGCGGGCGTACCGGCCCGCGACGAGCATCATGCCGGCCGAGGCAAGGTCGGGCGCGTACCTGGCGAGCACCACCGCGCCGGCCAGGCCGCCGTCCGGCGCGTCGACGCCGAAGGCCTCGGCCTCCTGGAGCAGCAGCGACCATTTCGCTTCCTCGGGCGACCACCCCCGGTCCACGGACAGCGCCACGCAGTGCCTGTGGTCGTCGGGGCCTAGCCGGCGGATGGGCGTGAACGGGACGCCGTTACGGTCAGCCAGCACGTTTCCTGAGCCTAGCGCGCGTGAACACCCATCGCTCGCCGACACCCCAGGCGGTCGAGGTGACCAGGTAAACGGCGGCGGCCAGCGGGGCGAACGCGGCGATGACGACGGTGATGAACGGGAGCGCCTTGCCGATCGCGCGAAGGCCGGGCGGCGTCGGGCCGGCGGCTGGGGGCTTCGGGCCGGCGGGCCCCGGGCTCGCCGCGGGCATTGCGCGCGCAACCCGGACCGACAGCGCGCAGATGACGGCGAGGAGCGCGAGCACGCCGATGAAGACTGCACCGTGCGCGCCTAGCGCGCCGGCGCCGCCGAGCCAGTGGCCGCCGAGCGGCACGCCGAACATGTCGCGGGTCAGCAGCCGGTTAGGCCCGCCCGCCACCTGCTGCGACCGGAACAGGAGGTACAGCACGCTGAAGACCGGCCACTGCGCGAGTAGCGGCGCGAAGCCGGCGAACATGCTGGTGCCTTCCCGCCGGTACAGCGCGGCCAGTTCGCGCTGCAGCCGTTCGGGCTGCCGCGCGTGGCGCTCGCGCAGCGCCTGCACCTGCGGGGCGAGCCGCGCCGCAGCGGCCTGCCCGCGCATCGCGCGGAAGCTCAGCGGCATGACGGCCAGCCGGACCGCGGCGGTGACGACGATGATGCCGGCGACGGCCGCGAGGCCGCCGAGTACCGGGGTGAGGACGGTGGTCAGGGCATAGACGAGGTGGTACGCGGCGTCGACCGGGACGCCGAACAGAGCGGACATGGGTGAGCGACCTTCCAGCCGGGACGGGTTAACGGTGCTGGAAGCGGCCGCGAGCAGGGCTGGCCAGGAGCAGGGCTGGTCAGGCGGCCGCTTGGGCCGCCGACGGTGCTCTGGGCCTGCTGCGCCCCCGGGCGTCCGGGTCGCGCTGGCGCAGGAACGCGACGCGCCAGGACTTCTCCCGCAGCGCGGCGACACGGCGCAGGACCGGAAGGACGGCCGTCGCCCCGGCGAGGCTGGCGCCGGCCGCGAGGCAGCCGACGACCGCCACCGCGAGGACGGCGACGGTGAGCACGGCGGCGCGCTGCGGGGTCTGCGCCCACACGAGGACGGCGAGCAGGTGTCCCGCCACCTGCCACAGCCCGGTCAGCGCGCCGATCACGAAGCCAGCTTACGCGCCGGCGTCAAAGCCGCACAGGTGACGCATCAGGCAAGGTGGCGGAAATGTGTCATAGCCGGACAGCCGCACAGTTAGACTTTCGCCGACAAGCCTGACAATTGGGGCCAGGCTGAAACCGGGGATTAGCCCGCTGTCGCGGGCGGAAAGCAAAGGATCGCATGCGCAAAGCATGGCGCCGGGCTGCCGTTGCGGCTCTTGGCGGAGCCGCGGCCATCGCCGCTCAACTCACGGCCACCATCCCGGCCCAGGCGGCCTCGACGCCGTCGATCAGCATCGCCGTGACGGCCAAGGCCAAGCCGGTGACCGGCTACGTCATGGTGTTCTACCGCAGCGGCGCGTACAGCACCGCGAGCGTTCACGGCACCATTACCGGCGGCGCCGCTGGTGAGGTCGCCGCCCTGTACGGTCAGCAGTTCCCCTTCAAGCGTGCGGCGGTGCGACTGGGCTCGATCAGGCTCACCTCCAGCGCCAAGGTGTCGTACGCATTCAAGGTGACGCCGACGCTGGTCACGAAGTACGACGTCAGGCTGTTCGCCAGCACCGGCAGCAAGGCCCAGATAGCCATCTCGCCGCTGCGGGTCATTTTCGTCCAGCCCGGCGGAGCCACCACGGGGGGCCCCACGAAATGCGGCCGGCCGGTGTGCCATGAGACCTTCCGGCTGTGGTGGATCGTGCCGGACTCGGTGCTGGGCGTGGCCATGAAGGATCCCATCTATGCCTACTTCGGCATCAACCTCGGCACCGTGAAGGTTCCCCCGCCGCCCTACTGGCTGTACAAGAACGGCGGCGGCGCCAAGGTCAGCGGACCGCACCGGGTCAACGCCGGGGAGTTCGAGACGACGGTCACGTACACCTTCACCATCGGCTACCACAGCTACTACTGGCTCTGGATCGCGTGCGGCCGGGACCAGATGGCCAAGGACGGCCTCGGCCTTCCCGGCTACCACGGCTGCGGCGCGAGCCGTGTCCCGCGGACCGTAACCTACCTGGGTTAACCCACAGGCCGGGAGCGCGGGTCAGCCGGCCCGGCGCCCGGCCAGTTCCGCCACGCCGGACAGCAGGCGGTCCACGTCGGAGTCGTCGTTGTAGTGCACGATCCCGGCCCTGACCGCGCCGTCGGGATGCAGGCCGAGCACCTGGCAAAGCTCGTACGCGTAGTTGTTGCCGTTCCACACGTTGACACCGCGCGAGGCCAGGTGCCCGGCCACCGCCCGCGGCGCGAGCCCCGCCACCGTGAAGAACGCGGTCGGCGCGCGCCGCGCGGCCTTCCCGTACAGCCTCACGTGGCTCATCGCGCCAAGCCCGGCGAGCATGCGCGCGAACAGGGCACTCTCGTACGCCTCGACGGCGGCCATCGAGGCGAGCAGCCGTTCCCGCCGCGAGCCGGCGCCAGCCGGGGCAGCCGGACCCGCGTGGGCAGCCGGACCCGCGCCGTCGCCGGCGAGCCCGGCGAGATGCTCCGCCGCGGCGGTCACGCCGGCCAGGTCGGCGAACGGCAGCGTCCCGCGCTCGAACCGGTACGGCACCTCGTCAGGAGATGGCAGCAGCTTGTCCGGCCGCAGCGCCTGAAGCAGAGCAGGCGCGGCGACCACGGCGGCGACGTGCGGGCCCGCCCACTTGTACGCGCTCGTGGCGTAGAAGTCCGCGCCCAGGGCCGCCATGTCGACGGGCATGTGCGGGGTCGCGTGCACACCGTCGACGTAGCAGAGCGCGCCGGCGGCGTGCGCGTAGCCCGCGATGGCCGCCACGTCGGGCCGCGTCCCGAGCGCGTTGCTCGCCGCCGTCACCGCGACCAGCCGCGTCCGCGGCGTCACCAGGTCCGCGTACTGCGCAGCCGGCAGTTCCCCCGTCGCCGGGTCGGGCTCCGCCCAGCGGATCGCCGCGCCCGCCCGCCGCGCGGCCTGCGCCCACGGCCGCACGTTGGCGTCGTGGTCGAGCCGGGACACCACGACCTCGTCCCCCGGCGCCCAGCCGGGCGCGAGCGCCGACGATACCCGGTAGGTCAGCGCCGTCATGCTCGGCCCGAGGATCACCCCGTCGGGGTCACCGCCGGTCACGTCCGCGATTGCCCGCCTGCACTCGGCCTCGATGACGCCGGAACGCGCGCTCGCCGCGAACGCGCCGCCGACGTTCCCGATCCCCGCCCGGTAGGCCGCGGCGATGGCGTCGATGACCGGCACGGGAACCTGTGTCCCCGCGGCCCCGTCCAGGTACGCGTGCCCGTCGGCGAGGGCCGGATAGCTCGCCCGCACGCGGGCCACGTCGAACGTCAAGGACATGGCGCCACAGCATATACGCCCACGGAAAACCAGATGACAATGCGCCCAGCCGCCAATTACGCGCGCCCGAGGCCGCCGAAGGCCATTTCGCGCAGCCGACCGAGGTCTACCGGACCCAGGTTGGACCCAGGTGGCGAAGGCCAGGCTGCTCGGCGGGTTCTGGTCGGCGCTCGACCTGATCCCGAACGCGGCGATCGCGCTGATCGTCGCCCCTGGCGTGCTCGTCCTCGACGAGGCGACGGCACTGCTCGACATCCCGAGCGAGCGCCTGGTCCAGGCGGCGCTGCGCACCGTGCTGGCCGGCCGCACCGCGGTGATCATCGCGCACCGTCTGTCCACCGTCGCGATCGCGGACCGGGTCCTCGTGCTGCGTGCCGGGCGCATCATCGAGGACGGCTCCCCCGCGGACCTGCTCCGCGGGGGAGGTGAGTACGCCGACTTGCACGCCCGGTGGGCGGACAGCCTGGTCTGACCCAGCCGCGCTTGACCGGGGATTTCGCTCAGCGGCGGCCCGGGCCTGCCTGCCCGGCGCTGGGCGCGGGCGCTCCTACCGGGGAGTCGCCAGACGCGCGGCCGCGGGCCTGGCGTAATCTACGGTGCGGGCCGATACGGAGGACTGAACAACGATGTACAAGCCAAGCCAGGAGGCGTCGGACAGGCACGCTGCCGACGTGGCAGCCGCCGCGGAGCGCGGCAAGCTGCTCGACGAGGCGCGCGCGGCGGACGTCGCGCTGCGGGAGGCGGAGGCGCGCCGTGCCCCGGTCACCGAACTGCACCGGCTGGCGAAGGAGCTTGACGCGGCGCTCACCGCCGCGATGCGCGCGGCCTACGCCGCACAGCGAGCCCAGATCGGCCCGCGCGGTTACGACGACCGGATCTTCGCGCGCAAGGCGAAAGCCAAGCCCGAGATCCGCGCGCTCACCGCGGAGGCCGAGCGGCTGCTGACGCTGCGGGAGAACCACCGCATGAACCGCATCCCCGAGGTTCCTCGCGAACCAGCGGTCTAAGCTCAGCGATCCCCGCCGAGGCTGGCCTGAAGCACCGGCGTGCGCCGGATGCGGGGGCTATCCGCGCGGCCGCAGCACGGAAGTCGTCCAGAGTCGGCAGCACTCGTTCGGGATGACAGGAAGGCTCAGCGGATCGCACACCGTCAGCCTATTCACGGCGGCCGGCCCGGGCGGGTCAGGGGGCGGCGGCGAACGCGCGCAGGGCGGCGAGCTCGGCGGCTGACGGCGGCGCGACGATCCGCGGCGCGGCGGCGATCCGCACGTCCCAGCCCGTGCGCTCCCTGATCGTGTGCTCGCTGACCCCATCGAAGACCGAGGTCATGGTGAACTCGCAGCTCCGCGGGTCGGGCGTGAGCACGCCGAGGTCGGTGATGATCTGCTGCGGGCCGGCGCCGCGCAGGCCCAGGCGCTCCCGGTCGCCGGGGCCCGACCCGTAACCCACCGAGGTGACGAAGTCCACCTTCTCCACGAGCGTGCGCCGGGTCTGCCTGACGATCACGATGACCTCCTTGCAGGAGGCCGCGATCTCCGGCGCGCCGCCCGCGCCGGGCAGCCTGACCTTGGGGTGGCGGTAGTCGCCGCCGACGAACGTGGTGTTGATGTTGCCGAACTTGTCGACCTGGGCCGCGCCGAGGAACCCGACGTCGATCCGGCCTGGCTGCAGCCAGTAGTTGAAGATCTCGGGGACGCTGATCACCGCGTCGGCGGTCTGCGCGAGGATCCCGTCGCCGATGGACAGCGGCAGCCGGCCAGGCTTGGCGCCGATCGTGCCCGACTCGTAGATGAGCACGAGGCCGGGCGCGTGCGTGGCGCGGGCGAGGTTGGCCGCCGCGCTCGGCAGGCCGATCCCGACGAAGCAGGTCATGCCGCCGGACAGGGCGCGGGCCGCGGCCACCGTCATCATCTCGTCGGCGGTGTGGTCCTGGCTCATGCCGGGGACCCCGCGGCTGCCAGCACGTTCTCCTGCAGCCAGGCCGTGAACGTCTCGCGGTCCCTGGCGATGCCGTCCCAGGCGACGTAGTAGTCGTTGTCGCGCGCGGTGTAGTCCTGTGCGTAGGAGGGGTGCGCCCCGTTCGGCACGCGCGCCACGTAACTCACCGTCCAGGACGGGAGCACCACCGAACCGGGCCGCGGGTCGAGGGAGTCGGCGATCTCCTCCACGGTGACCACGCAGCGTTTGGCGGAAAGGACCGCTTCCTTCTGCACCCCGGTGATCCCCCAGAACTGGACGTTGCCGTTCCTGTCGGCCCGCTGCGCGTGGATGATCGCGACGTCGGGGTTGACGGCGGCCACGGCGGTGAGCCGCTCGCCGGTGAACGGGCAGGTGATCTGCCTGATCGTGCCGGTCTCGGTCACCAGGCCGGTGCCGGCGTAGCCGCGCAGCACCGCGAACGGCAGCCCGGCCGCGCCGGCGACGTAGCGGTTGGCCATCCCGGCGTGGCTGTGCTCCTCGAGCTCGAGCGGGCGCGGCCAGCCGTGCTCGACCGCGTCCCTGAACCGGTGCAGCGAGCCGACCCCGGGGTTGCCGCCCCAGGAGAAGACCAGCTTGCGGACGCACCCGGCGCCGATCAGCTGGTCGTAGATGAGGTCGGGCGTCATCCTGATGAGGGTGAGGTCCCGGCGCCCCTGCCTGATCACCTCGTGGCCGGCCGCGAACGGGATCAGGTGGGTGAACCCCTCCATCGCGACCGTGTCCCCGTCACCGACCGCGCGGCCGACGGCGTCCGCGAGCGAGACGATTTCCGCCATGTCATTGCCTCGTCTGTGCGTTCCCGGTCAGACCATACATCCGGCGAGGGCGTCACGGGGCGTCCGCGCACGCCTGGAGTACAGCGGTTCGCATAACGGACGACCCTTGGTGAGCTGCTCACAAGTGTGCAGGTAGGGCCGCTGAGGTGAGGAACAATCATGAATCCTTATCCAGAACGGCGCGCGGCCCCGCGTGGTTACGTCTGGTGCTCCCCCGCCGTGGCGCCCGTCTCGCGGGCCTGGTTCGCCGAGATCCAGCGCCGCTGCCTGGACCGCGGCGTCTTCTGCTCGCTCGAAGACCTCACCACCGCGCTGCAGGAATGGATCAAGCTCTGGAACGACTCCGCCCGCCCCTTCAAGTGGACCAAGACCCCCGACCAGATCATCGACTCCATCTGCCGCTACTGCGACCCAATCTCACCACCGGCTTACCAGCGAGGCTGGCGGTCCTGGGGGGCCTGGCGGTCCTCGTGGGCACGCAGCGCGGCGGTGACGAACTCCCCGCTCGAGCCCAGGTAGCCGGCCGGGTCGAGCGCGGCCTCGATCTGGGCGGCGGTGATCCCGGCGTGCCTGAGCCGGCCCTCCAGCTCGGGGGCGGCGAGCAGCACGTCCCGCAGTGGCAGCCCCGAGGCGGCCGCCCGGGCGGCGGCGGTCGCCACGATCTCATGCGCCTGCGGGCCGCCGAGCGCGGTCGCGAGCAGCGCCGTGACGTGCTCGGCGAGCGGCAGGCCGCCCGCCGCCGCCAGGTTTGCGGCACACCGGGCGGTGTCCACCTGCAGGCCGCCGAGCAGGTCGCCGGCCCACGCGGCCGCCGAACCGCCGAGCCTGAGGATGTCACCGAACGGCTGCCACTCGGCGTGCCAGGCGCCCGCCGCGCGCTGGTGCTCCTGCTCGGCACTGGCGACCAGCGTGGCCAGCAGGCCGGGGACCTGCCTGGCGCAGCCGAGGATCGCGACCGCGGCGATCGGGTTGGCCTTGTTCGGCATGGCGGAGGGGGCGCCGCGGCGGGGCACTGCCTGGGCCTGGCCGTGGGCCTGGGCCTGGCCGTGGGCCTGGACCTGGGCCTGGACCTGGGCGTGGCCGTGGGCGTGGGCCTGGACCTGGGCGTGGGCCTGGGCGTGGGCTCGGGTTTGGACCTCGGCGACCTCGGTCTGGGCGAGCAGCGTGATGTTGCGGGCGACCGGGCTCAGCGCGGCGGTGACCCGGGCCATCGCGGTGGCCACGTCGATGATCCGCAGCCGCTCGGTGTGCCAGGGCAGCGGCGGGTCGGGCAGGCCCAGTTCCCGCGCGAGCAGCGCCTTGACGCGCGCGCCGTCGGCGCCGAGCGAGGCGAGCGTCCCCACCGCGCCGCCGAACTGGACGGCGAGCCGTTCCTCGCGCGCCCGCCTGAGCCCGTCGATCGCGGCGTCGAGGCCGGCCAGCCAGCCCGCCGCCACCACGCCGAACGTCACGGGCACCGCCTGCTGCAGCAGCGTCCTGCCGATCATCACGGTGCCGCGATGGCTGCTCGCCAGGTTCGCGGCCGCGGCCGCCGCGGCCTCCAGATCCGCCGTGGCCGCCTCGAGCGCCTGACGGGCGAGCAGCATCGCGGCGGTGTCGATGATGTCCTGGCTGGCCGCCCCGCGGTGCACGGCACCGGCGGCCGGCCCGGCGACCTTGCGGGTGAGCGCCCTCACCAGGCCAGGCACCGGATTGCCGGTCAGCGTGCTGATGCGGCCGAGTTCGGCGGCGTCGAAGTCGGCTGCGATGGCGGCCCTGGTCACCTCGCCGCCCGACCCGGCAGGCGCGAGCCCGGCGCGCTCCAGGGCCCGCGCCAGCCCGGCCTCCGCGTCAAGCATGGCCTGCAACCAGGCGGCGTCGCTGGTGTCCGCGCCGCCTCGAGTGAATATCCCCCCGAACAAACCGCGATCCAGCTCAGGCATGTGCGGATGTTATCGTGCCAGGCATGACCGCATTCCCCGTTGGCGGCCCTGAGCTGCCGCAGCGCCGCAACCTTGTGACGGAGATTCCGGGACCGACCTCGCGCGCGCTCACCCAGCGGCGCGCCGGCGCGGTCGCGCGCGGTGTCTCGTCCTCGCTGCCGGTGTTCGTCACGGCAGCAGGCGGCGGCGTGCTGCTCGACGCCGACGGCAACTCGCTGATCGACTTCGGCTCGGGCATCGCGGTCACCTCGGTGGGCAACGCCGCGCCGCGCGTGGCGTCGCGGGTCGCCTCGCAGGCGGCGTCGTTCACCCACACGTGCTTCATGGTGACCCCGTACGAGGGGTACGTCGAGGTATGCGAGGAACTCGCGCGCCGGACGCCGGGCTCGCACGAGAAGCGCTCGGCGCTGTTCAACTCGGGCGCCGAGGCCGTGGAGAACGCGATCAAGGTCGCCAGGCACGCGACGGGGCGCACGGCCGTGGTGGCGTTCGACCACGCCTACCACGGGCGCACCAACCTGACGATGGCGCTGACCGCCAAGAACATGCCGTACAAGCAGGGGTTCGGCCCGTTCGCCCCGGAGATCTACCGGGTGCCGATGGCGTACCCGCTGCGCTGGCCCGACGGGCCCGACGCGTGCCGGGCAGAGGCGCTCGAGGTGGTCAAGGACCTGATCCACGCCCAGGTGGGCGAGTCCAACGTGGCTGCGGTGATCATCGAGCCGATCCAGGGTGAGGGCGGGTTCATCGTGCCGCCCCCCGGGTTCGTCGCCGGCCTGGCCGCGTTCTGTGCCTCGCACGGCATCGTGTTCATCGCCGACGAGATCCAGACCGGGTTCTGCCGGACGGGCGACTGGTTCGCCTGCGAGCACGAGGGCGTCGTGCCTGACCTGATCACCACCGCGAAGGGCATCGCCGGCGGGCTGCCGCTCGCTGCCGTCACCGGCCGGGCCGGCCTCATGGACGCCGTCCATCCTGGCGGTCTCGGCGGGACCTACGGCGGCAACCCGGTCGCCTGCGCGGCGGCGCTCGGCGCGATCGAGACGATGGCCGCCGAAGACCTTGCGGGGCGCGCGCGCAGGATCGGGGACATCATGCTGCCCAGGCTGCGCAAGCTGGCCGAGCAGTTCCCCGTCATCGCCGATGTCCGCGGCCGCGGCGCGATGATCGCCGTCGAGCTGACGCGTCCGGGAACGCTCGAGCCTGACGCCGCGGCGACCGCCGCGGTCGCCGCGGCCTGCCACAAGGCCGGGCTGGTGGTGCTCGCCTGCGGGACGTTCGGCAACGTGCTGCGGTTCCTGCCGCCGCTGGTGATCGGCGAGGACCTGCTCGAGGAGGGCCTGGGAATACTGGAAGACGCGTTCTCGGCGCTGTGATTCATCGCGCGGCCTGAGACGCCGGCGCGGGCCGGTCCGCAGGGGCCGGGCCCGCGCTTGCCGTCCGGAGAGCGGCTAGGTTTCGCCGGTGACGAGCCGATCGAGCTTGTGGTTGATCAGCTCGACGCCGACGAGTACCTTCTCCCGCAGGTCTTGCATGTCCTCCCGCAGGCTCTGCTGTCCCTCCCGCAGGCTCTGCACGTCCTGGCGCAGGCCCTGCTGTCCCTCCCGCAGGCCTTGCACGTCCTGGCGCAGCTCCCTGAGCTGGGCGGTGTGCTCGCTCTGCGTTCGGCTGATAGCCTCTATCAGCTTCAGCTGAACGCGGAAGCCCGCCTTCAGGTCGCCCATATCCCTGTCCATCGCGGCTCGCAATCCTGCTTCTTGCTCGACCCTGGCCTCTAGGCTACCCAGTCGGGTCTCGACACTGTGGCGCCATTGTCCAGAGTCCTCAAGATCGTCAGCCATGGCATCCCCCTTTGTTATGGGTAACTGTGGTTGATTAGTACCGGCATGGTAGTGCCGGGCACTGACATTCGAAAGCGTTCGGCGGGCGGCCGCCGGCGCGAAAGCCGGCGCGTCAGCCGGCGCTTCGAGCCGACCTCATCAGGCTCTCCTGCACGTCGACCCTGGACTCCAGGAGATTCACGTACCGCTCGAACTGCTCCAGGCTCGCTGATCACTTCGAGACTTTCGGCCATGGCCGCCTCCTCTTTCCGGTGCCGTCGTCAGATTTCCCGCCTACGGTATACCGCCGGCTTGGCGTCACTTGGGGGATTACCGGGCCATTTCACCAAGCGCGAAATGGCAAGTGATTGCCATTCGCAACGCAACGGGATGTGGACCCTACTGCGATGTCGCCGACTTTCTCGCGGCGGATTATCTGGGTGGAAAGGCGTCGTGGTGAAACGACTGCCGGGGGGTTCAGGCGCGAATCTCTGGATACTGGATGAGAACGATAACCGCCTCTAACCTGCGACCCGTGCATCCCACACGAACCTCTGGCTCGTGCCGCGTTTTGGGCCAGATGCGCAGCTGCCCCGGCCCTGTTGGGCCAGATGCGCAGGTGCCCCAGTTACCTGACGGTCTTCGACGACGGATCGACCGGCGCCTCTGCCTGCCGGCGCGGCACCATGGCCCCCGCCATCGCCGATACTGTGAGCATGGCGGAGAACCGGGTGCGCCCGGGGCGCCCGGGGCGCCCGGGCACCGGGGAGCGGCATGCCGTGCACCGGGAGACAGGATCCGGCCTCGCCGAACTCGTCCCTGACATGTCCCGGACGGCGAGCTGGCTGCTGTTCCTGGACGGCATCCCGCAGAGTCAGGTGGACCTCGAAGACCCCGGCTACCTGGAATTCGAGTACATGCGCCGCATCGGGCACGTCGCCGACCTGGCGTTCCCCCCGGGCGAGCCGCTGCGCGCGCTGCACCTGGGCGGGGGCGCGATGACACTACCCAGGTACATCGCGCACACCAGGCCCGGTTCGGCACAGCTCGTGGCCGAGCTCGACGCCGAGCTCACCGAGCTCGTCAGGCGGCACCTGCCGCTGCCCGGGCGGCGCGGCGCCGCGGGAGCGAACGGCTCTGACGTCCCGGGCGCGCGGGACGCGCGGGGAGTTCGAGGAACACGGGAAACACGGGGGCAGCAGGACCCGCGGGGAGAGCAGGAAACACAGAGAGAGCAGGACATACGGGGAGAGCGGGACGCGCGGGCCGGGCGAGGCGCCGGCGGGGGCCGGGGGGGCCACGGGGCGGGGCGCATCCGGGTGCGCGCCGGCGATGCCAGGGAAGTACTCGAGTCCGTCCCCGCCGCCAGCTATGACCTGGTGATCAGCGACGTGTTCACCGGCACGCGCACCCCTTTCCACCTGACGACGGCCGAGTGCGCCCGCGCGGCCGCCCGCGCGCTGCGGCCGGGCGGCGTGTACGTGGCGAACGTGGCGGACGGGCCGCCGCTCGAGCGGGTGCGGGCGGCAGTCGCCACGGTCCGTTCGGTATTCAAGGAGACGTGCATGATCGCCGAGGCCGCTGTGGTGCGCGGGCGGCGGCTGGGGAATCTGGTCCTGGCCGGGAGCGAGCGCGCGCTGCCGTGCGACGAACTGCGGCGCGCGACCGCGGCCGATCCGTTCCCGGCCCGGGTGCTCGACGGCGCGGAGCTGATCCGGTTCTCCTCCGGAGCACCAGTCGTAACAGACGCCGCGGGACCGTTGCACACCGTCCCGCAGTCAACAAACTGGTAACACGGCCGGTTCGCGTATTCTGCGCCCCCGTGGTCCGTCTACCCTTGCCACATGGAATTGCCGCCCTCAGGTTGGTACCCGGATCCGTACGGGGTAACGGGATTGCTGCGCTGGTGGGACGGGTCTACGTGGACCCATCACACCCACGCCAGCGGCGGAACGGCCGCGACGGACGGCGCCGAGCCGGGCGCACAGGCCGGCGCGGCGCAGACGACCGTCCAGCCTGCCGCCCAGCCCGGGGTCCAGCCCGGGGTCCAGCCGATGGCCGGCCAGCCGCGCTTGCCGCCCACGACCATGCAGCCCACGACCATGCAGCCCACGACCGTGCAGCCCGCGGTGCGGCCGGCGGCTTACCAGCCGGCCGTGACGGCGGTGCAGGCGACCACGGTGCAGCCCGCCGTGCAGCCGACCCAGGTGCAGCCGACCACGGTGCAGCCCGCCGTACAGCCGACCACCGGGCAGCCGGGCGGCGCGGCGCCGCAGGGATCCGATGACAACGGCACCGCGGTGCTGTTCCTCGGCGACGACGCGTGGGCCGCGCCGGGCGCGGACGGCGGTCCCGGCGCCCTCGGCGTCTTTGGCGGACCCGGCGGACCAGGCGGATCCGGCGGACCCGGCGGACCGGGGCAGCCGCGAGACCGGTACGGCTACTACCGCGCGCAGCGGCGGCGCCGGATGTGGCTGACGGGCGGCCTGGCGGGCGGCACCGCGGTCGCGCTCGGTGCGGTCGCGCTCGTGGTGTACAGCCTCGGGAACTCCCATACCACGGCGCCGCCCGCGAAGGCCGCGACCAGGCCGGCGGTCGTGAAGACGACGCTGCGGGCGTCTTCCCCCGCAGCGACGCCCTCGCCCACCCAGACCCTGCCCCCGATCACCGACGGAACCTCGGGCCTGTCCTACGCGGAGCTGCCGAGCCCGTGGCAGCCCAGCTGCCCGTCCGGCCTGAGCCAGGGATTCTCCTGGACCGCCGGGGAATCCGCGATCGCCGGGCAGATCAACGGCGGCCAGACCACCTGGTACGGCGATGCGTGTTCGGCGCCGCTGCCGCAGCAGTACGGCTACAACGGCGTCGCGGACCTGGAGAGCGTCACGGCAAGCCTGGTGAACCAGTTCGTCGGCCAGTACTACAGCGGGCTTGCGCATGGCTTCCAGCAGGAGGTCAGCCAGCCGATCACGGTCAGCGGGCACGCGGGCTGGGAGATCAAGTACCTGATCACCTACCAGAACGCGCAGGGCCAGGGGCTTGGGTTCACCGACGAGGAGGGCGCCGTGGTGGTCGCCGACCTCGGACCGGGGGTGGCGCCCGCGGTGTTCTTCGCCTCGATCCCGAGCAACCTCGGAGAGGCCAACGTGGACCGGCTCGTGTCCTCGCTGCAGCTCACCGTCCCGCCGCAGCCGGGCAGCGGCGGCTCGCCAGGCGCCGGATCGCCCGGGGCGGGATCGCCCGGCCCCGGCGGCCCGGGCGGCTCGCCCGGCAACGGCAACGGCAACGGCGGCGGCAACGGCAACGGTCGGGGCCACTAGGGCCACGAGGGCCACGAGGGCCACGAGGCTCCCGCCGCCGGCCGGCGCCGGAAAGCCCTCAGGAGCTAACAGGGAAGCCGAGGTTCACCCCGCCGTGGCTTGGGTCGAGCCACCGTGAGGTGACGACCTTCCCCCTGGTGTAGAAGCGCACGCCTTCGGTGCCGTGCACGTGCGTGTCGCCGAACAGCGACGCCTTCCACCCGCCGAAGGAGTAGTACGCCATCGGCACGGGGATCGGCACGTTGACCCCCACCATGCCGATCTGCGCTTGCGACACGAACCGGCGGGCCGCTCCCCCGTCGCACGTGAAGACCGCCACGCCGTTGCCGTACGGGCTCGCGTTGACCAGGTCGACGGCGGCCTCGTACGACCGGACGCGCAGCACGCAAAGCACCGGGCCGAAGATCTCGTCGGTGTAGCAGCTCATCCGCGCCGTGACGTGGTCGAGCACGCTCGGGCCGAGCCAGAAACCCTCCGGCGAGCCGCCGATCACCGGGTGCACCCGGCCGTCCACCGCCAGCGTCGCGCCCTGCGCCACGCCCGCGTCCAGGTAGGACGCGACCCGGTCCCGGTGCGGCCTGGTGACCAGCGGCCCCATCTCGGACCGCTCGTCGGCGCCGGGGCCGACCCGGAGCGCGCCGATCCGCTCCCTGATCCTCGCCACCAGGTCGTCGCCGACCGGGTCCACCGCGACCAGCGCGGAGATCGCCATGCAGCGCTCCCCCGCCGAGCCGAACCCGGCGGAGACAGCCGCGTCGGCGGCCAGGTCAAGGTCGGCGTCCGGCAGCACGACCATGTGGTTCTTCGCGCCGCCGAGCGCCTGCACCCGCTTGCCGTGCGCGGCGCCCGTCTCGTACACGTGCCGGGCGACCGGCGTGGACCCGACGAAACTGACCGCGGCGACATCCGGGTGGGTCAGCAGCCCGTCCACCGCCGCCTTGTCGCCGTGCAGCACGTTGAAGACTCCGTCCGGCAGCCCGGCCTCCGCCCATAGCTGGGCCAGCAGGCCCGGCGCGGACGGGTCCTTTTCCGACGGCTTGAGCACGAACGTGTTGCCGCAGGCGATAGCCAGCGGGAACATCCACATCGGCACCATGGCCGGGAAGTTGAACGGCGTGATCCCCGCCACTACCCCGACCGGCTGCCTGATGGAGTAGGAGTCGACACCGGTGGACACGTTCTCCGAGAAGGCGCCCTTGAGCAGGTGCGGGATGCCGCAGGCGAACTCGACGACCTCGAGGCCGCGGGCGACCTCGCCCGCGGCGTCCGAGGCGACCTTGCCGTGCTCGGCGGTGATCAGCGCCGCGAGCTCGGCCGAATGCCGTCGCACCAGTTCGCGGAAGGCGAACAGGATCTGCGACCGTCGTGACAGCGAGACGCGCCGCCAGGCCGGGAGGGCCTGCGCCGCGGCGGCCACGGCGGCACTGACCTCGGCGGCGGTGGCGAAGTCCACCTTCGCGCGGATCTGGCCGGTCGCCGGGTCGTAGACGTCGCCCTGCCGCCGCGCCTCACCCGTCCAGGGCTTGCCGCCGATCCAGTGCGTAATCCGCCTCACGACCCGGCTGCCCCCTCGCTGACTTCACGCAGCGCGTCGAGCAGCAGGCCAAGGCCCTCGCGCGCCTCGTCCTCGCTGATCGTCAGCGGCGGGGCCATCCGCAGCGTGGCGCCGTACAGGCCGCCCTTGCCGATCAGCAGCCCGCGCTGCCTGGCCGCCTCGAGGACCTTGCCGGCCAGCGGCGGGCTGGGCTTGCTTGTGGCCGGGTCGACGAGGTCGACAGCGAACATCAGGCCCCGGCCGCGCACCTCGCCGACGGCGGCCAGCCCGGGCGCCGCCTCGCGCAGCCCGTCGATGATGATCGTGCCGGTGACGGCCGCGTTCTTCTGCAGGTCGCGGGAGAGCACGTAGTCGAGGGTGGCGTTGGCGGCGGTGGTGGCGATCGGGTTGCCGCCGAACGTGGAGATGCCGTTGCCGCGGATACCGTCGAGCAGGTCCCCGCGGCCGACGACGCCGCCGATCGCGAACCCGTTGGCGAGCCCCTTGGCGAACGTCATCATGTCCGGGGTCACGCCGTGCGCGCCGATGCCCCAGAAGTTCGCCCCGGTGCGGCCCCATCCGGTCTGCACCTCGTCGGAGATGAGCAGGATGCCGTGCTCGTCGAGCACGTCCTTGTAGGCGGCGAACAGCCCGTCGGGCGCCATGGTGAACCCGCCGACGCCCTGGATGGGCTCGGCGATCAGCGCGCCGACGTCGTGCGGATGGATGCCGCCGGTCAGCAGGTTCCGCAGGTCCTCGACGCAGGCGGCGATGAACTCCGCGTCGGACATGCCCTGGTAGTGGGGAAGCTGCCGGTCCGTTCCGTGCAGGTAATGGGTACCGAACGGATCGTTGCTGCTCGCCTTCCAGGCTGCGTTGCCGGTGACCGCCACGGTGCCGAACGAGCGGCCGTGGTAGCTGCCGCGCATCGCGAGCACCTGGTTGGCCTTGCGGGCGACCAGCGCGGCGGCCAGCGCGGTCTCGTTGGCCTCCGAGCCGGAGTTGGTGAAGAACACCTTGGCGTTCTCGATGCCGGACAGCTTCGCGATCTTCTCCGCGAGCTCGACCTGGCTGCGGATCAGGTACAGCGTCGAGGTGTGCACGATCCCGGTGGAGAGCTGGCGCTCGACCGCCTCACGCACCTCGGCCACGTCGTAGCCGAGCATGTTGGTCAGGATTCCGGCGAAGAAGTCGAGGTAGCCGCGGCCGTTCGAGTCGGTGACGCGGCAGCCCTTGCCGCTGACGATCTCGATCGGCTGGTCGTAGTAGACGCCGACCCAGTTGGGGATGACCGCGCGGTGGCGGGCGAAAAGATCAGTCATGCTCTCAGTCTGCCCGTGATTCCCCTCGGCCGCATATCTACAACCTGTCTTGGATTGCCGGAGAATCTTTACATCATGTACTGTGACGTGACTTCGGGGGGACGAGATGGCGCTGACCCTGCGCGAGGTGCTTGACCTCGACGTCGTCCGCCGTGGCAAGCCGATGGTGATGGCCGCCGCGGACCGGCTCGACGCGCCGGTCCGCTGGGTGCACGCCAGCGAGCTGACCGACGTCGGACGGCTGCTTCGCGGCGGCGAACTGCTGCTTTCCACCGGGATCGCGCTGCCGGAGGACGCCGCGGGGCTCGCCGACTACATCGCCGGGCTGGCGGCCGCGGGCGTGACCGGCCTGGCCGTCGAGCTCGGCGTCCGCTACACCGGGACGCTGCCGGCCGCGCTCATCGAGGCCGCGCGTTCCCACGGCCTGCCGCTCGTCGTGTTCGGCCGCGAGGTGCCGTTCGTGGAGATCACCGAGGCGGTGCACGCGCAGATCATCGACGCGCAGCTCGCCCAGCTTCGCGCGGCGGACCGGGTACACGAGACGTTCACCGAGCTGTCAGTGGCGGGCGCCTCCACCGAGCAGATCGTCCGGGCCGCTGGCGCGCTGGCGGGACGCCCGCTGATCCTCGCCGACCTGTCGTACCAGGTGCTCGCGTTCTCCGCTGGTTCGCCCGCGGCGCGGGGAGCGGCGCACGGGCCGGGCGGCTGGGACGACGTGTACGGCTCCGGCGGCGCGGATGACGTGGCCGGCTCACGCGGGCACGCGAACCCGCGGCGGCTGCTCGACGGGTTCGCCAGCCGCGCCCGCGCCGTGTGCGAGGGCCAGCCGCGCACGTTCTACGCGCCGGCGCCGCAGGCGCGGGGGGCGCACGGGGCACCTGAAACCCACGGGGCACTCGGAGCCCGCACGGTGCCCGGGGCCCCTGGAGCGTCCGGGTCCCCTGGAGCGTCCGGGGCCCCTGGAGCACCCGGGGTCCCCGGGTGGCTGGTCACCACCGTCGGCGCCCGCGGCGAGGACTGGGGCCGGCTGTTCCTCGTCTGCGGCGAGCCGCCCGCGCCGGAGGACACCGTGCTCATCGAGCGGGCCGCTACCACGCTGGCTCTGGGCCGCCTGCTCACCAGGCAGGCCGAGTCCCTGGAGCGGCAGGCGCACCGGACGCTGATCAGCGCGATCATCGAGCAGGCCGACGCCGACCCGGCGGAGGCGGAGGCGCGGGCGCGGGCGATGGGGGTGCCCGTGACCGGTCGGCAGCTCGTCGCCGCCGTCGTCCGGATACCGGACTCGGGCCCCGGGCTTTCCGCGCACGCCGCGGTGCTCGGGGTCGCCGAGGCCGTCGCCGACGCCTGCCGGGACGTCCGCGTCCCCGCCCTGGTCGGATCGCTCGACGACGTACGGGCGGGCGCGCTGCTATCGCTGCCCGAGCACGCGGACACCGACGAGGCGCTGACGGCGCTGTCGGCCCGGCTGACGGCCCGGCTATCCGCCCGGCCGCTCGCCGAGCGGCTCGGCCTGGGTAACCGCCCCGACCGCCCCGGCGGGGCGGCCGCCGG
>DAHVAN010000242.1 GCA_027314595.1 Actinomycetota bacterium
GGCCAGCGCCGCCAGGGCAGGCCGTAGCCTCCGCAGTTCCTCCAGCGTCATGTAACCGATTGTGCCAGAGTCACGCCGCATCCTGCTGGCCCTGGGCACCTCATCCCGCCCCGCACCGGCAACCCCGTGCCCACCCTGCCCGGACAGAGCCGATTCTTTCTTCGGAATGTTGTGGATCGGGTGCAGTGACGGGTCGGCGATGATCTCGATCGGCCGGTGCATGGGCAGGGCTTCGTGCGGCCGGATCTGGTTGAAGATCATCCGGTAGTGCTCGGCCTCGCGGTGCAGCCCGCACTGGACCCGGCCGTCCCGGACGACCTGGTCACTTAAGCTCCTATGTCAAGTGATCATGGAATTTTCCTCTGATCTGGTGTCTGAGTGAAGCGCTGCTGGGCGGCCTGGCGGGTGACGCCGAGAAGCGCCGCGATAGTGCTCCACGGGTGGCCGGCCTGGCGTGCGAGGGCAACGGCGCGGTGCAGCGCGGTGCCGGCCTGCGCGCAGGCATCGCGGGCGGCGGCGACCTCGGGCAGGACGTGCGGGTCGGGCAGCCGGACGGGCGTGGCGCCCTTGCCCGTGATGGAGCGCCGCTGGTCGCAGGAGGCGCACAGGGCGATCGGGCCGTAGCGGACGCTGGCCAGGTGCTGGCAGTCCGGGCGGGCGCCGGCGTAGTGGCCCGCGGAGGCCAGCCCGGACGTCAAGATGGTGTTGACGCCGGCCGGGTCAGCCGGCGGGCGCATGGCCTGGGTGCTCACCGGTCAGGCCGCCGGGCGGAGCGGGGCGAGGGCCGCCGGGCCGCCGGCATCAGCGGTGAGCGTCTTGCAGATCTCGCGGGCAACGTAGCGTTTGAGGCAGCGCATGATCTCCCTGGTGGTCTTGCCTTCGGCGGTGCGCCGGGCCACGTAGTCGCGGGTGCGCGGGTCGTGCGACATCCGGACCAGCACGATCCGCCACAGCGCGGAGTTGGCCTGCCGGTCCCCGCCGCGGTTGAGGCGGTGGCGGCGCTGCTTGCCGGAGGAAGCATCGACCGGGCTGGCGCCGCACAGCGCGGCGAAGCTGGCCTCGGTCCGCAGCCGGGACGGGTTGTCGCCGGCCGTGGTGAGCAGGATGCTCGCGACCTGGGTGCCGACGCCCTTCTTGTCCAGGAACCCGGCCGGGGCGGCACGCTGGACGAGCGCTTCCAGGCAGGTGTCCAGCTGGGTGATCTCGGCGGTCAGCGCCTGGTGGCGGCGGGCCACCGCGGCCATCGCGGCCCTGGCGCCCTCGGCCGGGCTGGTCAGGTCGCCGGGGCGGAACCGGGCAGCCAGGGCGATCCGCTGCGGCGCGGCCAGCCCGGCCAGCCTGGCCCGCAGTGGCTCGGGGGCGGTGACGATCAGGTCACGGAGCTGGTTTGAGGCCTGGGTGCGGGCCTTGACCGCGCCGCGGCGGGCGACCTGCAGCGCCCGGATCGACTCCACCGCGCCGTCGCGGGACTTCGGCGTCCCGGACGCCTCCCCGTTCAAGGCGGCCAGCGCGGCGGCGACAGCGTCGGCGGCATCAGACTTGCCGTGCCGGCGGCGGGCCTGCCGGTTCGGCCGGATCACCTCGGTCACCTGCACGCCGGCGGCGGCCAGGTAGCGGGCCAGGCCTGCTCCGTAGCTGCCGGTGCCCTCCACGCCGACCTTCACCAGGGTGCCATGGCCGGCCATCCAGGCCAGCGCCGCGGAGTAGTCCTTCGCGGTCGCCGGGAACTCCCCGGTGCCCAGGACCCGGCCGGCCTGGTCGACCACGCCGGCCACGTGCACCTCGGCGTGGGTATCCACGCCCCCGGCGACGAGCCGGGCTGCATCTGCGATCCTGAGCATGCTGTCTCCATTCTCTTTCGCGACTGGGGTGGCACCGCCGGGCCGGGACGAGCGGACAGAGCACTTCTGGGACACTCTGCGACGCAGAGGTCAGGCTCCTATCAGGTCACGGTCGTCTCGGGCCGGCGGGTTACACGTCCTCCCGTCAGACCCGGCCGGCGATTCGGGTTCAGGACACGCTCACGCGGTCAGCTACCGCTGGGGCCAGGCCGGGGTCCGGCGGCAGGACGCGCCAAGCCTCCCGGAATCCCGGTTGCGGACCAGGCGGCGACACACCGGAAATTCCGATCCGCAACCTCTCCACCATTGTGAGGAAGTGCCGCCGCCGGCCTGGCCGCCAACCGCTACCGGCGCACCGCCACCGCCAAAGACGCCCGCCGCATCGCCCGCCGGTTCCTTGCCTCCCGGGACCTGATCCTGCGGTTCGCCACCCGGCCTGACCTGGACATCTTTCCAACAACGAAGCGGAGCGGACCATCCGCCCGGTCAAGGTCCAGCAGCGCAGCTCAGGAGGATGCTGGCGCACCCTGGATGGACTCGCCGAGTTCGCGATCGTCCAGCCCTGCCTATCCACCGCCGCCAAATGGGGCATCAGCAAGCTCGACGCACTGCGCGACCTCTTCGCCGGCCACGCCTGGCTCCCGCCCGGCCTCCAGCCCAGCGGATAACAAGCCAACATTCGGCGTAAGCATTCACGTCTCCTGGTCGTGTGATGTCGTGTGATGCGACCTGGTATCCGGAGATTTTGCCGGCCGGCGCAGCGTGTCGGGTTGCTTACGGAGGGCCGGCTCTGATGGAGTGCCGGTGTGCCCGATACGCCCGAGATTCGCGGTAGGGACCGCCCTTGCGGGCGGCCCCCCGCGCAGATCCCAGCGTGCGGGATTACCGCACTGGGCTCCTGCTATGAGTATCTGGCGGCGAACCGCTGTTCGGGAAACGGGTGCTTAGTCACGGGCCGGGGTATCCAGCGCCTGGCCAGGCGGCCCATCCGCTCCCAGGTGAGCCGGGTTTTCTGGCTGCGCCGCCGGAGCGACGTGTACCAGTACCTGACTGCCTGTTCCCGGACCGCTCGTACCGCCCTGCCGTTGCCGGGCACGGCGTAGTAATTCATGTGCCCGTTGATGACGCTGGCCAGCCATGCCCCTTGTCCGGGCACGGGGTCGTGCCGGCGGCGCAGCAGCCCGGCCTTGAGCGTGGCCAGCTTCGCCGTCAGCCGTTTCCTGTCGGTGATCCGCCGGACCCAGAACTGCCCGCGCTTGCTGATCGCGCAGATGTGCGTGAACCCCAGGAAACTGAACGTCTCCGGTTTCCCCGCACCCCGGGCTTTTCGTCTCGGGATGGCGTACCGCCCGAACTCGATCAGCCGGGTCTTGTCCGGGTGCAGTTCCAGGCTGAACTTCGCGAACCTCTCGCGCAGCGCCGCCAGGAACCGCTCGGCGTCGTCCTGGTACTGGAACCCGGCGACGAAGTCGTCAGCGAAGCGGACGATGATCACATCGCCGCGCGCCTCATGGTTCCGCCACCACACGGCCCACAGGTCTAGGACGTGGTGCAGGTACACGTTGGCGAGCAACGGCGAAACCGGTGCCCCTTATGAACAGTGCCGGGTTATGCGCAGCGCTGACTCGCTGGCCCTGGTGACAGCGGCACTGGCCCTCGATCACTGCGCATAACGCGCCGACGATCTGATCAGGCGGCCTGGCATGGTGCCGGGCCCGCGTGATCGGAGGTCAGCTGTCATGGCGACTTTGTCTGCGCTGGTGTCAGGCCTGGAGGCGGAGTTACGGCGCCTGGGCTACAAGGACTCGACGCTCGTCTGGTACCGGGGCTGCTGGCGGCGGATGCAGAGGCACTTCGCTGCGCGCGGCATCGAGGAGTTCTCGCTGGATGCGGCGATGGCGTGGGTGGATGCTGCGTGCGGCTTCTTCGGCAAGGAGCAGGCCGGCACCCTGAAGCAAACCGATGTGTACTTGTTCAGGGTCGCCCAGATGCTGGGCGAGTACGAGGCGCACGGGGCGGTGCTGCGCCGCTATAACCGGTCGGTGAGCAAGCTGGACGGGCCTGGCGCCGAGGCGGTCGCCCGGTTCCAGGCGCACCTGCGCGCCGCTGACCGGTCGGTGTCCACGGTGCGCACCTACGGGACGATCGGCGGGGAGTTCGTCGCGTTCACCGGCACCCGCGGCGGTCTGGCCGCCTGTGACGTCGCGACGATCGGCGCGTTCGTCGCGACGCTGGCGGGCTACCAGGCCAAGACCGTCGAGCAGAAACTGTGCGCGCTGCGCTCGTTTCTGCGGTTCGCCTCCGCCGAGGGCCTGGTGGATGCTGCCTGCCTGCTGGCGGTCCCGGCTGCCCGCTCGGCCAGGCAGGCCCGGATCCCGTCGGTGTGGGATCAGGGTGAGGTCGCCCGGATCGTGGAGGCGATCGACCGGGACAACCCGTGCGGGAAGCGGGATTACGCGATCATCTTGCTGATCACCAGGCTGGGGCTGCGCGGCGTCGATGTCCGGCGGCTGGAGTTCGCTGACTTCGACTGGCCCGGCAACCGACTGCTGGTCAGGCAGGCCAAGACCGGGCACCCGGTGCAACTGCCGCTGCTGAAGGAGGTCGGCTGGGCGGTGATCGACTACATCCGCCATGGCCGGCCGGCGTGTGACTGCCCGCAGGTGTTCGTCCGGCACCTGGCCCCGTTCGGCCCGTTCTCCGACCAGGATCATCTGCACCAGATCCTGGTCAAGCACGCCCGGGTGGCGCACGTGCCGGTGAGCGAGAAACGCCGTCATGGCATGCACTCGCTTCGTCATTATGTGAACGCCCGGGTTATGTGGCCGGCAGCAGCATCTGTGCTGGTAGCAGAGCCGCGCGGGCTGGTTGCGGCCACATAAAGCTGCGAAGAATCGCCTTATCTGTTCGTGACGATCAGAAAGGTCGATTCGCATGGA
>DAHVAN010000245.1 GCA_027314595.1 Actinomycetota bacterium
GTCGCGCTGAGCTGGGCATCCTGTCCGCCGCCGAGCGCGCCGCGGAACTCTCCGGCCAGGACCCGGCAGCGCTCGCGGAGGATATCGACCCGCTGGACCTGGCTCAGTCCGCCGCGGTGGAAAAAACTATTCATCCCGAACGGAGTGTGGCGTCTGCCCAGCCCGCCCCGTCTCCCGGCACCCCGCCGGCCTCCGGCACGGTCACGCACCCCGTCCAGCCGGCGAGCGGCCCGCACAGCACCGCCGAGCTGATCGAGGCGCAGCAGGGCCGCACCGCCGACGCCCCGCTCTGCCTCACCTGTGGCACCAAGATGCGCCCCGCAGGCAGCTGCTACGTCTGCGAAGGCTGCGGCAGCACCAGCGGCTGCAGCTGAAGGCGAGCGGTAGGCCTGGGCGTGCTGCGCCGCCGCCGGTGCGGCGCAGCACGATCCGCCGCCCGGACTTGTCGTGACGACGGCCAACCCGGATGACGAGTCGCGGGATCGCGTCACTGCGTGCCGGCCATCGACGGGCATCGCCTCATGCTGCCGACAAGGCTGGCGCACCTCGTCCGCCAGCTCCGCGACCAGGACGAGCAGCGGTGGACACTCGGTCGCCTGGGCGGGGCGCAATACCGCCCGCCTTGCCTTGGCCGCCGAGCTTCCGGCCGCAGTCCTGGCTGACCTGACGGGCATCAGCGTCAGTACCGCCGAGCGCTGGTCCCAGTGGGCCAAGCGAGACGGCTGATGACCGCGGAGGCAGCGGCAGCCGGAAACCTGCTACTCCAACCCATTAAACATGCTAATTGCTGCTACAATTAGGTCGTTTGTTGGGTTGGTTGGGAGGTTCCTTGCGAAGCTTCACCGACCTTGACGCGCTCATCGGGATGGTGCCCTCGCAGGTCGTCACCCGGCTCAGCGCCATCGACTTCGGCCGGGGCTCGGAAGCGCTTTACCGTGACCAGATGCCAGGGCTGCTCACCGAGCTCGCCGACCGGGCGCGTGTCCTGAGCATCACCGCCTCATCGGCGATCGAGGGCGTCATCGTCGCGGACGCCGACAGGGCCCAGCGGATCATCGACCGGCGGACGACAACGCTGCGCAACCGCAGCGAGCAAGAACTGGCCGGCTACCGCGACGCCCAGGACTACCTGTTCCGGGAGGACTGGCGCCCGCTGAACGCCGGCCTGATCCTGCACCTGCACCGGCTGCTGTTCGCCCACACGGCGACGCCGGGCGGGGAGTTCAAGAAAAAAGACAACCTCGTCGTGGACCGCTCGCCTGACGGCTCGACAACCGTCCGGTTCAAGCCGGTGCCCGCCGCGAGCACCCCGTTCGCCGTCGATGACCTGATCAAGCGCTACCAGCAGGCGGGCGAAGCGGGCGAGCACCACCCGGTGCTCCTATCGGGCCTTTTCATCCTCGACCTTCTCGTCATCCACCCTTTCGAGGACGGCAACGGGCGGGTCGCCCGCCTGCTCACCGGAGCCCTGCTCGGCGACCACGGCTACACGGTCGGCCGCTACGTGAGCCTCGAGCAGACGATCGCCGAATCGGCCGACGCCTACTACCAGGCGCTCCTGGACTCCACCCACGGCTGGCATGAGGGGACCGCCGGCCCGTGGCCCTGGCTCGCCTACTTCACCCGCCTGATCGCCAGCGCCTACGCCGTCTTCGCCGACCGCGCCGCCGCTGCCAGGACACCGGGGACGAAGCAAAAGCGCATCCGCGAGCACATCCTGCGCCACGCCCCCGCGACCTTCCGCCTCGCCGACATCAGGACAGCAGTGCCAGGCGTCAGCGACCAGACGATCCGTCTCGTCTTGGAGCAGCTAAGGAAGGAGGGTAAAGTCCGGGCCGACGGAACCGGGCGGTCGGCGACATGGACGCGCGGATAACGAGCGCCGCACCCGGCAAGCGCTGGGAGAGGGCCCGCTGGGGCGCGAGATAAGCTCGTGCCGGTGATCGAGACCAGCCTCGGACGGCTCGCGGAGCCAGACGGCGACCGCGTCGAGTTCATGGTGCGGACTGACATGCCGGTCTATCAGGCCAGGCTGCCCAAGATGGGCTGGCAACCCGGCGGCGAGCCTTGGCTGTTCACCCGCCGCCTCGACGACGCACCGGGCGTGGAAGAGATCTTCGGGCGCTTCACCCGGCACATCGAGGCGATGATCCGCCAGAGCGCCCGGCTGGAGCCGACCGACTGGGAAACGGGCCTGGCCGAACTGGCAGACAGGGCCGAGGGCAGCGGACTGCGCTGGTGGCTCTACGGCAGCGGCGCCCTGGCAGCACGGGGCCTCGTCATCAAACCCGGCGACCTGGACGTGCACGTCAGCGACGCCGCCCTGGCCGGCCAGCTCATGGCAGACCTCCTCGTCGAGCCGGTGACCCGCATGCGCGGATGGGTAGCCGACGCCGGCGGCCGTGCCTACGCCGGGATACTCGTCGAGTGGCTGGCCGGCGCCCACGCGACGGGAACCGAACCGCCCCACGAACAAGAAGAAGCGACCGCCGGCCACCTCGAACTGATCCCGTGGCGAGGCAGACAGATACCCGTCCCCAGCCTCAAGGTCCAGCTAGCGGCAGCCGAACGCCGGGGACTTGGCGACCGCGCCGCCTTGATCCGGCAGGCGATGCACTTCTGAACCGCCTGGCATGACCGGCGGCACTGAGCGACTACCGCCATCTCAGCACCCGAGAACGACCGGAACCATGGCCGCTCTGCGGCATGGGCCGGTTGGGGAATACCGCACCTGCCGAATAAGTGCACTGCGCCAGCAAAACCGGCAAAGTTGCGGCAGATGCAACAACTCTGCACCCGAGAATAATTGAATAACCGCAGGTCGGATGGAGTGGCGGGACATATCGTCCTGCCGCCCTGGGTCCGGAAGGCAGGCGTAGCCGCGCCCGCCAACTGAAGAAGTCTGAAGTCGATGGCCAGCGAGCGCAGGTCAACCGGCTCCGCGACCGCATCGAGAACAAGATCACCGTGACCCCGGGCTACGGCTTCGTCAAGGCACTGCATGCCGGGTCTGTGGCCAAGGGTACGGCCTTGCGGAACGCCAACGACCGCGATCTTGCCGTCTACGTGAAGGCCGAGCAGGCACCGGAGGAGATACCCGCACTTGTCAACTGGGTCCGCGACCTGGTGGCCGCGGCGTATCCGGCCATGAGCGAGGACCAGATCGTCGCCACCACCAACTGCGTCAACGTCCGGTTCGCGGGGACGGGGCTGGATGTCGATGTCGTGCCGGTGCTGTACGAAGGCGAGCCCGACGACGTTGGCTACCTCGTCAGCAAGGATGACGGGACCAAGCTCCGCACCAGCGTGCGACAGCACCTGGACTTCATCCGCAGCCGGAAGAAGGCTTATCCGAAGCATCTCGCGCAGCTCATCCGGTTCACGAAGTGGTGGGCCCGCCAGCAGAGGAGACGCTGCTGTAGAACCACTGGTGAGTGAGCGGCACCGTTCCGTCGTTGCTGCGGTAGGTCGTGGGGAACAGCGCGAGCCCGGCGCGTTGCGCGCCGGCCGGCCGGTAGCCGTAGCGGGCGGTGAACCGGTCCAGGGTCTTGCGCTGGCGTTCGGCGAGAACATCGTAGAGACGTTCGGGGGATCCGGATCGCGGCGTCGTAGTTGCCGACCTTGGTCTGGTCGTGCCAGAACATCGCGAGCCCGCCGTAGCGGCCGATGCAGTCCCACCGCACCTTGATGACCTCGCCGATCCGGCGGCCAGCTCTGCGCGGTACTCCTCAAGCCTGCTCTCGCTCGGGCTGCCGTACAGAAGGTGGCTCTGCCGCAGGTTCCGTCCCTGGGTGGACGCCATGGACCTCGGCCACTTCGTCCCGCACCAGGCCAGGCACACACTGGCCACCAGCCTGCTCCGCCATGGCGCGACCCTGACCCACATCCGCAGGTATCTCGGCCAGGTCAGCGACCGGATGGCGGAGCACTACGTCCACCTTTCCCATTCGGACCTGGAGAACGTGCTGCAGCACGTCTGGGTCGCGGGGCCGGGAACCGCCAGCCCCGGTGAGTTCCTCGCCGGGACCGCAGCCCCCCTCAGCCAGGCCGAGGCCCAGGCCCTGGCGGTGGACCTGTCGCGGCGCAGCACCCCGGCCGAGGGCGGATTCTGCACCTTCCAGCCCGTCATCGACGGCGGCGCCTGCCCCTGGAACCTGGACTGCCACAACTGCGGCAAGTTCGTCCTGTCCGGCGCCGACCTGCTCTACTGGCGGCGCAAGCGCGAACAGTGGCGGCTGCTGGCCGAGGGAGCACCCGACGACGCCACCGCCACCTACCTGCACGACTACTTCGAGCCACCGCCCGCGCCATCGACGGACTGGAGAAGGCCCTGGCCGGGCTCGGCCTCCTCCACGACGCGCTCGCCCTGGACCTGCGCAAGCCCCAGGACTACTTCCATCGCGTCTGGAACACCGCCTTCCTGGCCTCCGACCTCGCCAAGGCCGGCGGCCAAGACGACGACGGGGCCGAGTACAGCGGCCGTGTCTCGCGCACGTTCCTCTACAGCAATCCCGAGGCCAGGACCGCAGTGGCCGACGCCGCAGCGGCCAGCGGCCTCCGGCAACCGGCCGACCTGACGGCGCAAGGCACCGAGCAGGAGGCGACCTGGCGCCAACGCGCCCTCAACGCCGAGGACGCGCTCAAGGCCGCCCACGCCGAGATCCTTCAGCAGCGGACCCGCCTCGGCGAGCTCCTCGGCCAGGTCCGGGACCTGCAAGCCGAGTGGACCGAGGGGTCCATCCAGCGCATCACCACCGAGAACACCACGCTCAAACAGCGAGTACGGCAACTCACCACCGACAACCGGATCCTGGACGAACAACTGAAAGCAGCCCGGTCGAACATGCGCTTCCAGGACCGCCGCCTCGCCAGCCTCGAAGCCCAGCTCACCAGCCCGCCGTCCCCGGGCTGACGCTCCGCCCTCATCCGAGCTTGCCCGGCCGTCAGGCTGCGGCAAGCGCGGACGTGCCAGGATCTCCTGATGGCCGAAGAACAACTTGACGGAGGGAACACCGGCGGCGCGGTCAGGGCGGGCGGCACAGTCCGCCGCACCGCTGGTCCCTGGACACCGGCCGTGCACGCCCTGCTCGCCCACCTTGCCGCCAAAGGCTTCACCGGCGCCCCGCGCCCTCTCGGATTCGACGAGCAGGGCCGCGAGGTCCTGACCTTCCTGGAAGGCGAGACGGTCGGAAGCAGCAAGCCGTGGCCGGCCTGGACCCACGCCGACGACACCCTCGACCAGGCGGCCCGCTGGATGCGGTCCTACCACCAGGCTGTCGCCGACTTCGTCCCGGCACGCAGCGCCATCTGGCGCGACGGCGGCTGCTGGTCGCCGGGCCTGATCATCGGCCACAACGACGCCGCCCCCTATAACGCCGCATGGCACCAGCACCAGGGCACGCTGGCTGGGTCCTTCGACTGGGACTTCGCCGGCCCCGTCCCACCTGAGCGGGACCTGGCCTTCGCCGCCTTCAGCTAGGTTCCTCTCCACGCCCGGCACGTCGTCGCTGCGGAGGGGTTCACCGACTTCGCAGACCGGCCACGCCGACTTCACCGGTTCCTCCGCACCTACGGCTCCTGAATTACTATCAGCTACGAGCGCCACACCCAGGGAGACACGCCGCAGAACCTCATCAGATGACTGACCGGGACAACGTCATGCGACAGACCAGGGACCCCTGGAGAAGGCCTGCGGATCGGGGAGCTGTGCGGCCTGCACCTGGCCGACCTGCACCTGCGGGAGAACGCGGCCTGCGGGGAGTGCCGCCCGGCGCATCTGCACGTCTGCCACCGGCCCGGGAACCCGAACGGGGCGGAGGTCAAGACCAAGCACGAGTGGGGGTCCGAGCGCGGCACGATCACCGGCGGGCTGGTCAAGCTGGTCAGCCCGGCAATGATCCACTCGTACTTCGAGTATTTGACCAGCGGCGAGTACCCGCGGGGAGCCGGGCACGGGATGCTGCTGGTCCAGCTGCACGGCCCGGATGCCGGGCAGCCGTGGGCGCCGGTTGCGGCCCGGCGGATGCTGGCCAGGGCGGGCAAGCGTGCCGGCCTGGGGGCCGTGAGGCCCCATGCCTTCCGCCACTCGTTTACCTCTGGTGTCCTTGACGCCTCTGGCGGGAACGTGATGATCGCGCGGGACGCGGGCGGGTGGGCGTCGGCCGCGATGGTCGATGAGGTCTACGGCCATGTTGACATCCATGACCCGGCGTTCGCCGCGGCGCTGCGCAAGGTCTGGGGCGAGGACCAGTGAGCGGCCGGGGCAGGCCCCGGCCGGGGCTGGTTCACCTCTACCAGGAGCAGCCTGGCCGGACCGGGCGGGACCGGCTGGAGATCCTCACCACCCTCATCGCCGGGCCGTCGTTCGGCCCGGTCTTCCGCCCGGACGTCATCAAGATTCCCCGCGACCACCCGGTCTTCCGGTGGAACTGCCTGGTCCGGGACTGCGAGCGGGTCCGCTCGGGCGGCACGGGCCTGTGCAAGGCGCACGGCGTGGAGTTCACCGATGCCCGCTCTGCCGGCACTGGCCTGGCGGCCTTCCTTGACGGCGCCAGCCCGCTGCCCTCGATGGGCTGGACGGAGGAGGCTGCCTGCCGGGTCTGCCCCGGGCGGCCCGCGTCGCACACCGTGATGCGGCTCTGCCTCCGGCACCAGCACCGCTGGCAGCAGCACGCAGCGCAGGGAGGCGAGGCGGACTTCGGGCAGTGGCTGGCCGACGAGCAGGCCTTTCCCGGCTTCGGGAACTGCGTCGCGGCAATCTGCCCGGGCATGGCCTGCTCGCCGGTCGGGCTGTGCTCAACCCACCTCACGCACTACGAGAAGGCCGGGCGGCCAGGAGGGGCCGAGGCGTCCCGGCGGGGTGCCCGCGAGCACGAGAAGAACGGCACCCCGCTCCCGGTCCTCTATGTCGATGAAGCGGCATTCCGCCGCTGGTGCGCGTCGACGACGCCGGTGATCCGGGGCGGGCAGGTCAACCTGCTGGGATTGCGGCCGCTGCTGCGGGCCGAGATCAAGTGGTGCATGTTTGCCTACACCCAGCAGCCACGTCCGGGCCGGTGGGACCTGCTGTGGCTCCAGCGGCTGGTGAACCTCTGCCGGGACCGGGACCTGAGCTCCCTGGTCGACCTGGACCTGCAGCACTTCCCCCGGTTCAGCGGAGGCCTCGCCAAGACCATGCTGCACACGCTGCGGATGGTCTACTTCACCCCCGACGGCAGCCGGGAGGCCGGGTTCCTGGAGACCGAGCACTTCGGCGTCCGGCTCCCGGGCTGCGCCAGCCACGTCGACCTGACCGCGATCCAGCAGCGGTGGCTGCGGGACCTGCTCTGGGACCACCTGGCCGCCCTGCTGCGCTCTCCGCAGTGCCCGCGCACCCGCACGCCCATCGACGCCGGCCGCCGCGGGATCACCGAGCTCGGGGCCTTCCTGGAGGCGGACGCCCCCGGCGGCGGCCACGACCCGGCTCTGCTGACGGCCGCCTGCATGCAGCGGTTCGTCGCCGACCAGCGGCAGCGCGAGCGCGACGGGCTGCCGTCCCTGGCCATGACGGGATCGGACCGCAAGCCGTCCACCGTCACCAGCAACACCCGCGCCGTCGTGTTCAACAGCGTCCGCAAGGTCCTGCGCGAGGCCATGGAGAACGGCCGGGCTGCGGAGCTCGGGCTGGCCCGGGAGTTCATCGTCGAGATGCCCGTCGCCGGCGCGGCCCCGCTGCGGCCCCGCCGCCCGTTCCCCGACGAGGTCGCCCGCGCCCTCGCTGACGGGGACAACCTTGCCCGCCTCGCGAAGGACTACGATCCCGACGACCAGGGGCTGCGCGATATCTGGGAGGCCATCGTCATCACCGGCCGCCGCGGCGGTGAGGTCCGCAACCTCCGCTGGGACTGCATCGGCCGTTACGGGGGCCTGGCGCTGTTCTGGCATGACCAGACCAAGGTCGGCAACTACGACGCCTCTATCCGGATCCCCGAGCGGCTCTATGAGCTTCTCGCCACCCGGCAGGCCAAGACTGCCGACCAGTTCATTGCCCGGCACGGGCGGCGGCCGACGCCCGCAGAGCGGCAGGCCATCGCGCTGTTCCCCAGCAAGATGCGCAACGCCGACAGCACCAAGGCGGTCTCCTACTCCTGGTTCAGCCGCAGCTTCAGGTGCTGGCTCGAGGATCTCGACATCGGCCGCTGGGTGCCCCACCAGGCCAGGCACACCCTGGCCACCAGCCTGCTGCGCCACGGGGCCACCCTCACCCACATCCGGAAGTACCTGGGCCAGGTCTCAGACCGGATGGCGGAGCATTATGTCCATTTGTCCAATTCCGACCTCGAAGATGTCCTCCAGCAGGTCTGGGTTGCCGGCCCCGGCTCCGCCAGGCCCGGCGAGCTGCTGGCCGGCGAGGCCGCCCCACTCTCCCGGGAGCAGGCCGTCGCCCTGGCGATCGACCTGTCGCGCCGCAGCACCCCGGCCGAGGGCGGGTTCTGCACCTTCCAGCCCGTCGTCGACGGCGGATCGTGTCCGTGGAATCTCGACTGCCATAACTGCGACAAGTTCGTGCTGTCGGGTGCCGACCTGCTCTACTGGCGGCGCAAGCGCGAGCAGTGGCGGCTGCTCGCCGAGGGCGCTCCCGACGACGCGACCGCCGACTACCTGCACGCCTACTTCGAGCCGACCGCCCGCGCGATCGACGGCCTGGAGAAGGCCCTCGCGGGTCTTGGCCTGCTGGAGGACGCGCTGGCCCTGGACATGCGCAAGCCCCAGGACTACTTCCAGCGCGTCTGGTCCACAGCGTTCCGCGCCACCGACCTCGCACGCGCCGGCGAGGCCGATGTCGACGACGCCAGCGGCGGCCCCGGCGAGGAAGGCTGATGGATGGTGCCCCGGCCGCCAGCCCGCGGACGGCTGCCGCCACTGACGCGCGCCGGCGCTCCGCGCAAGCCGCAATCGGGCGCGTCCACGACGCGCTGCGGCAGGCCAGACGCGAGAAGGCCCAGCCGTCGGTCGCGGCCGTCGCCCGCCGGGCGGGCGTGTCCCGCAGCTTCATCTACGACAACCCCGAGGCCAGGGCCGCCGTCGCGGCCGCCCTGGCCGAGGCCGGGGAGCGCCGCGTCCAGCTCATTGCCGGCCAGGACGACGAGCGGGAGGCGACCTGGCGGGAGCGGGCCCTGAACGCCGAGGACGGCCTGAAGGCCGCCCATGCCGAGATCATCGCCCAGCGGGCCCGGATCGGGGAGCTGCTGGGCCAGGTCCGCGACCTGGAGGCCGAGTGGACCAAGGAGGCCATCGCCCGGATCACCACCGAGAACGCCACCCTCAAGCAGCGCGTCCGCCAGCTCACCACCGACAACCGAACCCTCGAAGAACGACTCCAGGCCGCCCGCTCCAACAACCGGTTCGCCGACCGCCGCCTCGCCCAGCTCGAAGCCGAACTCGCCACCCCGCCCGGCCCGCGGCAGGCTACGTAATGGCCCGGCGAGCCTTAACGCCCTGGTTGCTAGCAGGATGCGACCTGAGCCCGGCGATCCTCGCAGGCGACCATCAAGCTTGTTAACAAGCTAACTTGTTGACAAGCTAGCACGGGCCGACTTAACATTGCAGCAAGTTAACTAGTTAGGAGGTATCCTTTGCTGCAGATCCAGCTTGGCCAGGACCGCGAGGTGGACCCAACGACGGACCCGCTCGGCCGCGACCACGTCGGATACCGGCCCGGCATGACCGAGCAGGAAGCCTGGACCGCCGGCCGCGGCACCTGGGTACTCAAGGTCGACCGGGCACTGGCGCAGGACGAGATCCAGATCGTCAACCTCGACGGCACCGTCCTGGCCGTCGGCGACATCCTCGGGGTCACCAAGACCAGGGAGCCAGGCCGGTACGCCATCGACGGCAACCTGAAGCTCGGCGACCCGCGCGTCGGCAAGCCGACCGCCACGCCGCACAAGTCCCGCAACTCCGTCGCCTACTTCTGACCGCGCGCTGCCCGGCCGCCGCATCCACGGTGGCCGGGCAGCGGCATTTCCGAAGGATGCCGCTGGTTCGGCCCAGCCGGAGCGCGAACAAGCGGGCCCCAGGCGACACGCCGAAAAAGATCCGCCAACATCTGCGCACTCTCCGTCGCCGACATGTAGTCTATGAGTAATCGCAGGTCAGGGTGGGTTCTGGCGGTGGAGCGGTCGGAAAACTGGACGACGTGACGAGGCTCAAGCTCCACAGAGAGGCCGACCAGGACGTTCTCGATCTCAGCCGGGAGCTGATGAGCCTGCCTGTCACCCTGATCCTGGCCGGCGTCGGGATCCCGAAGTCCGGGCTGCTCCGCGACGGCCGCAGGGACCCGCGGACCGGCCGGTGGCTGTTCCCGCCGGTCAAGGACCGCGGCAGGAGCCGCAACGATGACGCCCCCGGCCAGACCGACCTGCGGTTCGACCTCGTCGACCTCGACCGGTTCAGTTACGCCACGCCAGACGGCATCGCTGCCTGGACCGCCCACCTCGTCGGCGTCGAGCAGCAGCTCCGCCTCCTCCACAGCTGCGACGGCATGCTCAGCGGCGGCAGCATGCCCGAGTACCTGTTCCGCCGCACCTGCGGCATCGTCGGCGTGCTCAGGAAGCTCATCCAGGAAGGATGCCGGCACGCCATCGAGGCCGGCACCGAGCAGATCACCGCCGGGCTGCTCGACACCCTGGCGCTGCGCCCGGCCGACCTTCCCGGGCTCGACCCCGACGCAGGCGAGGTTCCCGACATCCCGCCGCCGTCGGCCACCCGGAAACAGCGCAAGCCCCGCAGCACCGTCTTCGACGACCGGGGCATTCCCGCCGACGGGACCGCGGGCTGACCGTGATGCCGCAACCCCGGCCGCTCAGCAGAAGCCTGACCCCGGTTCCGGGCGAGTCGCTGCCCGGCTTCCTCCTGCGGCTGTCTTACCGGCTGAACCTGCCGCCCGCGCGGCTCGCCGAGCTGGCCGGCCTGAGATCGGCGGGTGTCAGGGGATCGCGGCTGCCCCCGGTCCTGGTGGCCGGGATCCCGGCGCCGGCTCTTCCGGTCTTCACCCGCATGACCCGGCTCACCGACGGCCAGGCCGGTGAACTCGGCCTGGCCATCTGGCAAGGACGCTGCCCGGTCCCAGCCGCCGGAACCGCGACCGGTTACCGGCGGCTGGACAGCCGGCTGGGGCGGTCTCTGCCCGCCTGCTGCGGAGCCAGGCTTGACCAGGCCAGGCACGGCCGGCGGGCGAGCACCACCCTCATCGCCCTTCAGGCCAAGATCCTTGACCTCCTCCGCCCGGACGGTCCCGCCGGCACGCTCAGCGCCGGACTGGCGGCACCGCCGGCCCGCTACTTCGCCGACCTCCGCGCACTCGCGCTGCTGGCCTGCTCAACATGGCCGGCGGCCCGGCCCCTGAGCCCTTCCGGGGAAACAGCGTCCGCCGTCGACGAGCACCTCACCGCACTCAAGCAAGAAGCCGACGGACAGGCCCGCGTCAGGCCCGGCACCCCTCCCATGGACGCCGCAGCCAGCGGGTGCCTCGCACACATCGCGGACCAGATCCTCGCCGGGAACCCTGACGAGGCTGGCGCATGCCCTGGCCGCCGCGGGGGCCGAAGGGGTGGTGCTGCCGGGCTGCGCGGCATGCGGGAAGGTCACCGCGGACCTGAGGTCCTGGCCAGGCCCGGGGCTGGCCTGCCAGAGCTGCTATAAGGATGCCTGCCGCCAGCCATGCGCGGTCTGCGGCAGCCTGGCGCGGGTCGCCGCCCGAAGCCCGGCCGGCCCGGTCTGCAACCGCTGCTACCTGCGTGACCCGGCCCGGCACGAGCAATGCGCCCGGTGCGGACGCCCCGAACAAGAACTGCCAGCGCTGGCACCAGCTGCAGCGCTGCCTGCACGAGATCGCCCTGCCGGTGCGGGTCCGCGTCGCCGGCGCTCTCGTCCTGCTTTACGGCCAGCCCGTCAGCCGTATCATCCAGCTGGAAGCCGCGCAGCTCAGCCGCTGTCACGGGCAGGCATACCTTGTCCTCGACCGACACCCGGTGCTCATCCCGCCATCCCTGGCCGATCTCATCGACCAGCTGCACGCGACCGCCACTGTCCGCGTACGACCTGACGTGTCGGTTCGCGTACGACCTGGTGTGCCGGTCGTGACAGGCGGGTTCCCGTTGGTGTCGTGATCTGGGTGTGAACGGGGTTTCTGGCGGTTTTGCCGTCGTTGTCCCTCAGGAGGGATCA
>DAHVAN010000249.1 GCA_027314595.1 Actinomycetota bacterium
GCGGATCGCCTCCGGCCTCGGCGCCGTCGCGCTGGGGCTGGCCGTCGCCACCTCCGCGCCGGCCGACGCCGCTCCCAGCCACGCCGGCTCCCCCGGAGCCGGCGCCGCCCGCCGGGTCGTGGTCATCGACCTGGACAACACCCACCTGTCCGACATGCTGGCCATGCCGGCCGTCCGCGCCTGGTTCGGGCGGGGCACCCTCATGGCCAACGACCACACCGACCTCGTCCCGTACACCCACCCGGACTACGTCAACGAGGTCACCGGCCGCTACGACTCGGCCACCGGGATCATGTCCAACTACCAGTACGACGGCGGGCAGGGCCTGAGCTTCAGCTACTGGCTCGACAAGCTGAGCGGCGGCGCGCCTACCCACCTGTCCGTCCCGCCGTGGCAGTGGTGGAACGCCCGCGGCGACAGCGTCGGCGCCGTGGGGTGGGCGGACATCGAGCTGGAGAGCGCCAGCGAGGTCTCCCGCTACGTCAGCGTCGCCCCCGGCTACACCGCCGCCAGCTACCTCGGTTTCGCGGTCCACAAGGCGAACGGCCAGACCGTCTTCGGCACCCCGGACGATCCCGCCGTGATGAACGCCCCGCTGCTCGCCGACCCGTCCCAGACCGTCGGGGCGCACTCCGGCGGGTGGGACGCGAACTTCGGCCCTGACCGGTCACTGACCGCCGCCGCCGCCCTGCTGACCCACGGGGTGCAGGTCGTCTACGACTACATCCGGTCCGCCCACAACTCCCCCGCCACCGGCCAGAACCTGGCCCCGGGCAGCGCCGCCTACCAGGCTAGCCTGGCCCACTACAACCGGGCGTTCGCGGCATTCTTCGGGGACCTGAAGGCGGACGGCATGACCCCGGCCAACACCCTGGTCGTGATCACCTCCGACGAGGGCGACCACTACAACCCGGGAGGCGAGCTCGAAACCAGCGCGCCGGCCTGGTTCAGCCAGGCCGGGCTGCCCACCTCGAAGCTGACGATCGACGGCAGCGCCGCCAACCTCGTCTACTGGCCGCAGGGCACGAGCGTGCCGCTGCAGAACCTGGGCCAGATGCCGGGGTGGCGCTACCTGGTGTGGGGCCCGGCGCTGCGCGCCATCCACGTCGCCACCGATGTGCCCGCCGACAACCCGCAGCTTATCCAGTTCGCCGAGCCGTCCTGGTACTACGGATACTCCGGCTCCTCGACGGCGATCACGACCGGCCCGTCCTACCTGTGGAACCACGGCACGGTGTCGGCCGACATCACCTCGCTGTGGGCCAGCTTCGTCGGCCCCGGCGTCCCGGCCGGGCGCACCTCGCGGCAGTGGGTGGACTCAACCGGCCTGCTGCCGACCATTCAGTTGCTGATGACCGGCCACATCCAGCCGGGCCTGGACGGCGTCGCGATGAGCTCCGCCATCACCCGCATGGCCCCGGCGGCCGGGCCGGCCGGGCCGGCCGACCGGGTGGCGGCGCTGACGCGCCTGTACGAGTCGCTCAACGCGCCCGACGGCGCGTTCGGCCGGGAGGCGATGGAGATCTCCACCACGGCGGCGCTCGACCCAGGGCAGCGGGCCGGCCTCATGGGCGCACTCGCCTCCCTGGTCGGCCAGCGCACGCCGGTCGCGGCCGCCCTGCACTACCTCATCATCGCCGGGGATCAGGGCAGCCCGGTCCCGGCCAGGCAGGCGGCCGGGCTGAGCTCGCGGGCCAGCTCGCTGCTGGCCGGCATCCAGCGGCTGGCCGAGCAGGTCATGGTCCGCTGAACCGGCTCACTGTGATTCCGGTCCCGGGCCGCACCTGGCTGACCAGCGGCGGCCCGGGACCTTCAGATGGGGCGTCTTACCTGGTTACGCCGCCTCAAGCGCGGTTCCGCCCAGCACCGGGAGCAGGAAGCGGATGCGCGCGTCCAGTTCGGCGGCGGTGCGCTCGAACGCCGGATACCCGGCCAGGCCGCCCTCGCCGGCGGCGGGGTCGGGCATGCTCCAGTGCATCCGGCGGGGACGGGCGGGGAACTCCGGGCAGGGCCTCGCGGGTCCTGTCGCACACGCTGATCACGTAGTCGAAGCGCTGGCCGGCGACCGTGTCCACGTGTACCGGGCGGTGGCCTGCGATGTCGATGCGGTAGCGGTCCCGCATCACCGCCGCCGCGTCCGCGAGCCCCGTCCAGCTGAAGTGCTGGACCCAGGACTGGCTGGCCCTGTTCCGGGACCTGTACGAAACGCACGGCGAGCTCATGGCCGCCTGGCAGGACGCCGCGGCATCAGATCCGAAGACATCTCCTCCATTCTCCGCCCGCTTAGCAGGCGATATAGCAGTGCGCCTCGTGGCGCACGTAGTTCCGGTACCTGTCGTGGACGATCACCGCTCCGGACAAGTCCGGGAACCCGAAGCAGTCGAACGTCTCCATCGACCGGCCGCCCAGGTAAAAGTAGGTGAGCAGGTTCGTGCAGGCGACCAGCAGGTACTTCTTCTTCGTCTTGGGCCCGGGGCCGACCCGGATCGGGGTCTCGTCCGCGCTGATCACGCTGGCGGTGATGACCAGCGCCCGGATCAGCATGTTCACCCCGCGGACCGCGACGGCGGCACGGGCGATCATGGAGTGCACGAACCCGTCCGACGGCCTTGCCCCGGTCAGCGCCTCCACGACCTGCGCGCAGCGTTCCACCGGGACGTGCTGCATGACCAGCAGGAACACCACCCAGGCCTGCAGGTTCAGCCCGTAGGTCACGGTGCCGGACTCCCCGGCCCCGTCCGGCGGAGGGGCGACGTGGGTCCTGCCGCACCGGCACTGCACCGCGTGCTCGTCGTACTGGATTACCGACGCCGTCACCACCGGGGTATCCACGACCTGGTGCGAGCGGGCGACTCCCAGGTCGAGAGCATCGTCGAGGTCGCGGCCGCAGTCGCACTCGCCGGAGGGGAACAGGGGCTTGCGGTCGTCGGGACTCTCGCTCCAGGCCAGATGGGCGCCGGGGGCGCCGGGCTGCTTGCCCTGCTTCTTCTTCCCGCCGCGCTCGCGCTCCGGCTTCGGGTCCGGGGCGGTCCTGCCGGGCAGGTCATCGGCCGACGGCGGCATCCCCGAGTTCCCCGAGTTCCGCGAGACCTGCCGCTCCAGCTTCGCCACCCGCTCCAGCAGGCCCGCCAGCTGCGCCGACAACTCCCCGTTCCGCTGCTCCAGGGCCGCGTTCTTTTCCTCCAGGATCTCCACCAGCACGCTGAAGACCCCCGCCAGGGCGGCGTAGTCCTCAACGGCGGCATCAGCGGTCACGGCCAGCCACCCTGCCCCCGCCAGACCCGCCGCGGGCTCAAACCCGCCTACCGCAGCGAAAACGTGACCACCACCAGCGCAAACCTCACGTGGACCAAACGGCCGACAGGGGTACCTGAATGTTCATATGAAACGGCCTGTCAACCCTCCGTGGGAACGCTGGCACTGACTGGGGTTAGTTGTGCTCTGAGGGACGGATGCGGTGCCGTCCTGCGGCAAACATTCACGGGGATCATTTCCTGCCGCGGCGTCGTCTCCCGGCACGCCGCCGGTCTTCTGGCCGGCCTCACGGAGGTCAGCTGGTCATCTCGGCCCAGACGAACCCTGCGAGCTCGCGGGCGACGGCCGTGACCGCGACGCAGGAGGGCTTGCCGCGGGAGGTCATCTTCTTCCAGGTGGCGTGCAGGCGCTGCTGCGCCTTCCAGGACCGGGCCAGCGTGCCCGCGTCGGTCCCGGCCTGGCGGCGCCGCAGCGTGGCGCTGACCGCGGGCCGGTAGCGGTAGGCCCACGCCGACTCGACCAGCGCGGTCCGCACCCCTTCGGGGCCCGCCTTGGTGATCGAGCCGCGCCTGGTGCGCGCTCCGCTAGAGTACTCGCTGGGGATCAGCCCGGTGAACCCCATGAACGCCCGCGCGGACGGGAACCGGCGCCAGTCCACGACCTCGGCGGCCAGCGTGAGCGCGGTCAGCTCCGCGATCCCCCGGTAAGCGGACAGCCGGGCCACGCCCGCGGCCAGCGGCTCCCGCCCGGCCCAGGCCGGCAGCCGGGCCTCGGCCGCGCGCAGCTCCGCCTCCCGCGCCTCCAGCCCGCCCCGGTAGGAGTCCAGGGCTTCCTGGAGCGCCGGCTCGTCGAACCGCTGCTGGTCGACCCACAGGCGATGGGCGATGGTCCACTTCTTCCCGCTGCTCCAGGTCCGCCCGTGGCGCAGCAGGAACGCGTTCAGCCGCTGCTGCATCCGCTTGCGGTCGTCCAGCAGGTCGCCGCGGGCGCGGACCAGGTCGCGGACCGCTTCTTCCGCGGGGGACGGGACGCGCACCGCCGTCAGCATCCCGGCCCGCAGCGCCAGCGCCAGGCGCACGGCGTCGCGCCGGTCGGTCTTGACCCGGTCCGAGGCGCCCTTCGGGACCAGCGACGGCGCGATCACCTCGCACGCGACTCCCATCGAGGTGATGAGCCGGTGCAGTTCGTTGCCTGACGGCCCGGCCTCGTAGCAGACCGACAGCCTGCGCCGGTCGCCCAGCTTCCCGATCAGCCTCCGCACCGACTCCCCGTCGTTCGGGATCCGCTCCACGACCGGGACCTCCTGGCCCGGCCAGAGCACCCCGCACATGATCTCCCGCATTGAGGTGTCCATGCCCACGTGGACCACCCCGCGTCCTGATGGCAAACTGGCCATGACGGCTGGCTCCCTTCTGCCTGTGGCTCCGCCTCCGGTCGGCATTCCTGCACACCAGCGTGAGACGATCCACGACATAAGCCAAGAGGCCCCGCCTCTAACGGCACCTCTACCGGCAGAACCACGGAGCCGGCCGTTTCATGCTGACTTACGTCACCCAAGCTGCCCTAGCCTGGTACAAAAGTTCGTATTCCTCGGCGAACGGACAGTGCACGGAGGTAGCGCGACTGCCTGAGGGGGCATGGCGGTCAGAGACTCCAAGCACCCTGACGGGCCGGTGCTGCGCTTCAGCGCCGAGGACTGGCGCGCGTTGCTTGGCGGGCGCGAAGGCTGGCGAGTTCTAGCTACGCTGACACGCGGACCGCGAACCGGCGCACAGCACACAGCACGACTGCGGCTCGCCGGCCTGTCGCCAACGAGACGGGCACGATGATGCGCGGCCGGTTATCATCGGATTGCCTTGTCCCGACGCGCGGAAGAAAAAGATATCCGATGTCCGCCCTGCCTCCAGAGCCCTCCGAACCGGAGGCCCGTGATCTGCTCGGTGTCCGCTATCCCAACACGGCCCGTGTCTGGAACTATCATCTGCGCGGCAAGGACAACTTCGAGGCCGACCGGCAGGCGGCCGAAGCGGTCAACGTCCTGTTCCGGGAGATGGGCGTACCATCTGCCAGCGACACTGCCGTTGAGACCCGTCACCTCCTGCAGAGGATGGTGGACTACATGCTCGGACAGGGCGTCCGCCAGTTCCTCGACCTTGGCTCAGGCCTGCCGAACATGGCCAACACCCACCAGATCGCCCGACGGACGGCACCCGAGGCGCGCATCGTGTATGTAGACATCGACCCGATGGTCTCTAGCCACGCCAGCGCGCTGATGGCTGGCTCCAATGTCATCACGCTCCAGGCTGACCTGCGCGAACCAGAGCAAGTGCTCAGCAGCCCGCAGGTCCGCGACCTGCTCGACTTCGGGCAGCCGGTCGGGATCATATTCATCTGCATGCTGCACTGCCTGTGGGACAGGGAAGACCCGTGGGGGGTCGTGCGGCAGTTCCGGGACGCGGTCGCGCCGGGCAGCTACCTGGGGCTGAGCCACATGACCGACGAGACTCACGAGCAGGCGGCCCAAGCGGTCTTCCAGATGACTCAGGACCTGCACTGGAACACCCCGCTCATCTCGCGCAGCCGCGCCGACATCGCCCGGTACTTTGACGGGTTCACTCTCGTTGAGCCCGGCCTGGTGACCCCCTCGCAGTGGCGGCCGGAACTGCACAAACCCCTCCGCGATCCCCGGGGGGACGATGACGACGACGCGCCCGTGCTCAAGCTGATCGTCGCGGAACCCTCCCAAGACGATCGCAGCACATGGAACCTGTGCGGGGTCGGTGTCAAGGACCAGCTCTAAATCCCGCCCTCGGACGCGCTGAGCTGGCGGGTGGTTTGTCTAGCAGCCCTCGAGCTATTCGTGAAGTAGTTCGCCGCGTCCCCGAGCTGCCCGGCGTTCCCGATGATGCTGCGGGGTTTCGTGCTGCGAACGCGCGGCTGCGGGAGCTGCCGGCCGAGCGGATGAGCGGATCGTGGGGCAGGACTCGGAGATCGCGCTGCTGCGCGGGCAACTGGCCGTGCTGCAGCCGCAGGTCGCGGACCTGGCCGCGAGAGTGCAGTCGAACTCGCGGAATTCCAGCAGGCCGCCGTCGTGGGACGGGCTGGCCAGGCCTGCGCCGAAGTCGCTGCGCGGCAAGTCCGGTCGCAAGCCGGGCCGGCCGAAGGGCCAGCCCGGCGCGACGATGCAGCTGTCGGACCATCCGGACAAGACGGTGCGGCACCGGCCGGCGAAGTGCGGCTGCTGCGGGTAGCGCCTGAAGGGCGCCACGGTGACCGCAGTGGAGCGGCGGCAGGTCATCGACACGACGGCCTGCGGTTCGCCGTCTTCTACATCAAGGTCCACGACCGGCTGCTGCGCCCGCTGATGGCCAGCGACCAGCCCCTGGCCCCGCCCGCCCTCCGCCAGGCACTCCGCACCATCGACCGCGAAGTCGCCGTCCGCATCGCAGCAGCCCGCCCGCCCGCCGCAGCCTGACCCCACACCCGCTCAAAGGCGGCAAACTTCACCTGAAAACTCAGGACAGACGTCGAAGTCCTCATAACCAAACAGGGCTAGTGCCAACTACCAGAGAGTTGGCTCCGGGCGCGGACGGGTCGTGGTAATAGTCAATGCGCCCCATCTAGCGCCCTCGATTCAGCCCGTATAGCCTCAAACTGCTGAGCATAAGATTCGAATATTCCTGCCGGGCCAAGCCGCTTGATGCGCAGCACCGGGTGCTGGTAGCCATGCAGCCGATATCGGCGGTATGAGAGTCCGTGATCCTGGTGGCCTATTCGTCCGGTGCGGCAGGCCCGCGCGCCGCCCGCGTTCGCGGGCGGCGGTGCCCGCGCGGCGGCCGTGCCC
>DAHVAN010000252.1 GCA_027314595.1 Actinomycetota bacterium
CGGGCCGCGCGGGCACCGCCGCCCGCGAACGCGGGCGGCGCCCGGGCCTGCTACACCGGACGAATAGGCCACCAGGATCACACCGGGGAGAAGGCATGGGAGAGCGGCTTCGGCTGGACCGGGACTTCGGCTGGCTGTGGCGTGCGTCCACGGTCAGTTCGCTCGGCTCTTCCCTGGCGCTGGGCGCGTTCCCGCTGATCGCCATCAGGGTCCTGCACGCAAGCGCGGCCGAGGTATCGGCGCTGCCTGCCGCGGGCATGGCCGCGGGCGCCGCGCTCGCGGTGCCCCTGGGCCCGTGGGTGGAGAAGCGCCGCAAGCGTCCGGTGATGGTCGCCATGGACCTGATCCGCTTCCTCGTCATGGCGGCCGTGCCGCTCGCCTACGTTCTCGGGCGGCTGACGTTCGCCCAGCTTCTGGCCGCTTCGGTGGTCGCCGCCGCGGCGAAGATCACGTTCGCCTCGGCCAGCGGCGCCAACCTCAAGTCTCTCGTGCCCCGCGACAAGCTCATGATCGCCAACGCCCGGTTCGCGTCGGCCAACTGGATCACGATCACGGTCGGGCCGCCCCTCGGCGGCGCCGCGATCACGATCCTCGGCCCCGTTGTCACCGTTACCGCGGACGCGGTCAGCTACCTGCTCTCCGCGGTGGGCGTCCTTGCCATCCGCGACAAGGAGCCTCATCCCGGGCGACAGGATCCCGAACGGCACCGGCGGGATGCGTCGAAGCTGCATGACCTGTCCACCGGATGGCGGTCCATCTTCGCCGATCCCGTGCTGCGGCGGCTGATGGCCAACGGGGTGCTGACCAGCGCGCTGATCCTGGCCATGGAGCCGCTGCTCGCCGTGCTGCTCTTGCGGCAGCTGAAGTTCACGGCGTGGATGTACGGAATGGCCTTCGGCATGCCGTGCGCCGGCGGATTCGTCGCGTCGCGGCTCTCACCGCTGATGGCCGCGCGGTTCGGGCGACAGCGGACGCTGCTTGCCGCGGGAACCGCGCGTGCCTGCTTCCCGATTGGGCTGGCGCTCACCTTCGCCGGCTTCGGCGGCCTGGCATTCTTCATCGTCATCCAGACGGGGCTGATCATTTTCATGGGCCTGTACATACCGGTGTACGCGACGTACCGGCTGGAATTGCTCGCGGACGGCCAGACCTCGCGCGCGCTGACGGCGTGGTCTATCACAAGCAATGCCGCGATCGCGACGGCGACCGCGCTATGGGGGCTGCTCGCGACGCTCACGAGCGCCCGCATCGCGATCACGGCAGCCGGCCTCTTGCTGCTTGCCACGCCGGCCCTGCTCCCCTGGGAGCTCCTGTCCGGCATAACGTCCGGCACGGCCGGCGCCGACGCGGCATTACGGCCACTCGAGCGGGGCTACGACGCCAATCCCAGCACGGCGTTCTGCAGCCTGGCTTCGAGTTCCTCGGCATCAGCCAATGTCAGCCACGCCACGTGGGAGTAACGAGCTTCGATGTATTCCTCGTCGTTTTCGTCCCAGCTGTCGTCCGTCACGCAGATGGCGTCAGAGCCCATCCCTGGTATCGGAAACAGCTGATAGCTCTTGAGTGCCATTTCTCCCCCTTTTCCAGCAGGAGCCTTTACGCCATGGTGCCAAATTACGGGCCCGTAGGCGGCGAGGCAAGGAGGACCGCCGAGTCTGCCCAGCACCGGAAAGCGCGAATTCAATGTCTACTTCGTCACACTTGCCACGGTCAATCGCGGAGCCCGAGCGGCCTGATTCGCCTGCCGTTTCGGCCCGATGTATTGCCCGTAGGGCCCCCACCGCACGGCCGGCGCCGATAAGCTCCGCGCAGGCTTCCCGTGCGGGGCGCGGGAGTCCCGTCTGAAGGGGGATCGTCGTGACCGACCCGATGGCCGATCTGGAACGCCAGCTCAAGCCGTACCGGGGCCAGTTCCCGTCCTTCCGGGAGCTGCCGGCCGAGGGCCTGGCCAGGTCCGAGGTAACGGGCCTGGTCGAGCGGCTGGCCTCGGCCGAGGATCGCGCATGGCGGGATGGGTACGCGTCCGGGGCTGTCTACCACGGTGACCCGGGACACGTGGCGTTCCTCAGCCAGGTATACACCGCGCAATCGCAGAGCAACCCGCTCCATCCGGACCTGTGGCCAAGCGCCACGAAGTTCGAGGCGGAGATTGTCGCGATGACCGCGGCCATGCTCGGGGCCGGCCATGCCGCATCCGAGGCGCCGGTGGCTGGCACGGTGAGTTCGGGCGGGACCGAGAGCATCCTGCTGGCGATGAAGGCCTACCGGGACTTTGCCCGCGAACGCCGCGGCGTCGCCGTGCCGGAGATCGTCGCCCCGGTCACCGCGCACGCGGCGTTCGACAAGGCCGCCAGGTTCTTCGACATGCCGCTGGTGCGGGTTCCTGTCGACGATGATTTCAAGGCTGATCTGGGTGCGCTGGCCGCTGCCGTGACCGACCGGACAGCCGTCGTCGTGGGGTCGGCGCCGACGTTCCCGCACGGCGTGATCGACCCGATCCCCGAGATCGCGGCGCTGGCAGCCGACCGCGGCGTGCCCTGCCACGTCGACGCATGCCTCGGCGGTTTCATCCTGCCGTGGGCCCAGCGGCTGGGCTACCCGGTACCGGTCTTCGACTTCCGGCTGCCGGGCGTGACCTCGATGTCGGCCGACACGCACAAGTACGGCTACGCGGCTAAGGGCTCGTCGGTGGTGCTGTACCGGGGCAGGGAACTGCGCCAGTTCCAGTACTACACGCTGACCGACTGGCCGGGCGGGCTGTATCTGTCCCCCACCCTCGCTGGCAGCCGGCCTGGCGCCCTGTCCGCTGAGTGCTGGGCGGCCATGGTCTCGATCGGAGAAAAGGGCTACCTGGAGGCGGCCAGCCGGATCCTTGAGACCGGGGCGAGGATACGGGACGGCGTCGCCGCCATACCCGGCCTGCACGTGCTCGGCGATCCGCTGTGGGTCACCGCGTTCGCCGCCGCCGATGGCCTTGACATCTACCAGGTCATGGAGGACATGAGCCACCGCGGCTGGAGCCTGAACGGCCTGCAGCGGCCCGCCGCGGTCCACATCGCGGTCACGCTGCGCCACACCCTGCCCGGGGTGGCCGACCGCTTCCTCGCCGACCTGGCCGAGTCGGTCCGGCAGGTGCGGTCGAATCCCGGTGTCAGCACCGGGATGGCGCCCGTCTACGGCATGGCCGCCACGCTGCCCGCAGAAGTCGTCCGCCAACTGCTCGCCGGCTACCTCGACATGCTTTACGAGGTATAGAGATATAGGCGAGGGATAGCGAGGTATGGGCATGGCACGTTACGTCCTCGGCATCGACCTGGGCACCTCAGCGCTGAAGGTCGCCCTGGTATCCATGGCCGGCGAGGTCGTGGCGTCGGAGCAGGAGACATGCACGGTGACCCTGCTGCCCGGAGGAGGCGCCGAGCAGGATCCGCGGCAGTGGTGGGAACAGGTCACCCGGACGTCGGCCCGACTGATGGCGCGGGCCGGCGTCCCGGCGCGATCGGTGGCGGCGGTAGCGTGCACCGCCCAGTGGTCGGGGACCGTGCCTGTCGATGAACACGGCCGGCCGGTCCGCGCCGCGATCATCTGGATGGACTCGCGCGGCGCGCCATACGCGCGGCGCATCACCGGTGGCGCCGTGAGGGTGCACGGCTACAGCGTGGCCAAGCTGGCGCGATGGCTGCGCACCACGGCCGGGATCCCCGCGCAAAGCGGCAAGGACTCCATCGCCCACATCCTGTGGCTCAAGCACGAGGACCCGGAAACGTACCGGCGGGTGCGCTTGTTCCTGGAACCCAAGGACTGGCTCAACGCCTGTCTCACAGGACGGGCGGCGGCCTCGTTCGACTCGATCGCGCTGCACTGGGTGACCGACAACCGTAACCCGGACCGGATCCGCTATGACCCGGCGCTGCTGCGGCTGGCCGGGATCGAGCAGTCAAGGCTCCCGGAACTGCTGGCCGCCACCGACATCCTCGGCCCGCTGTCACCCGGGCCGGCGGAGGCGCTCGGCGTCCCGGCCGGCATCCCGGTCGTGGTCGGGTCGCCTGACCTTCAGTCGGCGGCGATCGGGGCCGGGGCCACCAGGGATTACCAGGCGCACCTGTACGTCGGCACGTCATCGTGGCTGACCTGTCACGTGCCGTTCAAGAAGACCGACCTGCTGCACAACATGGCCTCGCTGCCCTCGCCGGTACCGCAGCGGTACTTCGTCGCCAACGAGCAGGAGACGGCCGGCGCCGCCCTGAAGTTCCTGCGCGACCAGATGATGTTCGGCGACGATCCGGCTCGCGCCTACCATGAATTCGACGAGATGGCCGGGCGGGCCAAGCCCGGCAGCAGCGGAGTGATCTTCACCCCGTGGCTGTACGGCGAACGGACCCCGGTGGAAAACCGGTTCGTGCGCGGCGGATTCCACAACCTGTCGCTGGCGGCGAGCCGCGACGATCTGGTGCGAGCGGTCTTCGAAGGGGTGGCGCTCAATACCCGCTGGCTGCTCGGGGCTGTCGAGCGCTTCACCCGGCACCGGCTAGACCCGATCCGGTTCATCGGCGGCGGCGCGCATTCGGACGTGTGGTGCCAGATCTTCGCCGACGTGCTCGGCCGCACCATCGATCAGGTCGCCGACCCGGTGAACGCGAACGCGCGGGGAGCCGGCCTGCTGGCGGCCGTCGCGCTCGGTGAACTGACCTTCGACGAGGTACCGGACCTTGTCCAGGTGGCACGGAGCTACCAGCCGGACCCCGCGCAGAAAGGGCTCTATGACAACCTTTTCCGGGAGTTCGTCGGGTTCTACCGGCGCAACCGGAAGGCATACGCGCGCCTCAACCGCGAGCGCGGGGTCGGAGGGCGTCCGGGCTGATGGACCCAAAGAGCCCTGCCGGGCCCTGCCGGGGCCGCGGGAACGCGGCCCGGCTATCCGGCCACGTGCGAGGGCAGCCGCTCGCGGACCTCGCCGACCGCGAGCGGTATTCCCGCAGCTATCGCGTCAAGATCCGGAATGCCGCCGGGATCTGCGCACAGGCTGATGAACAGCGTGCCGGCCAGTGATGCCGCCGCCACCCGGAGCGCGTGGCGCGGTGCGATTTCCGCTATCGAATAGAGTTCGTCCACCGCGGCCGAGAACGTGGATGGGAGTGGCGGGACGCGGCATAGCCCATCCTGCCTGGTCCTCAAGACAGCCCCCCGCGAAGACCACGGCACTCTTCAGTCCCTGCGCCGGCATGCCCGATCACGGGACCCTGCCGCATATCTGCGGCTGGTAGCGATGACCGCCTCTAACCTGCGTCCCGCGCATCCCGCGCGAACCACTGGCTCGTGCCGCGCTCCGGGCCAGATGCGCGGCTGCCCCGGTCCTATCGGGCCAGATGCGCAGGCGCCCCGGTTACGTGCCGGTTTCCCGGCCGTGACCTGCCACAGATGTGCGCCAGGGCCGCCGCCGCTGCCTCCAGGCTTCACCCAGGCCGCGTCCCGCCAGGCCGCGACCGCGGCCTGGTCGCGCTCGCCGGCGCGGCGCACCGGACCTGCGGGCTGAACCCGATCCGGTGCAGCAGGCATGACGTGCCGCGCAGGGTGTACCGCACACCGGACAGCCGCCCGATCAGCGCGGTGACCCGGTCCAGCGTCCACCGCTGGCCCCCGGCCAGCCCCCAGGCGGCCGGGCCCTGATCCAGCCCGCCGCGCAGCCGGGAAAGCCGCGCCGCGCCGGGCCGGGCCGACGCAGCACCTCAGTGGGTGAAAGCTCTCATTCTGTTTTTCTCCTGGTTCCGCGTGTGCAGGCGATGCGGACGCGGCGTCGCTGGTTTGCGGGGTTGCGGAAGCCGTAGGCGTGGCGGGCTTCGAGTTTGGCGATGCGGTTGAGGCTTTCGGAGCGGGCGCTCGCGCATTCCATCCGCCGCTTGACCAGGAAGAAATCCACGTCCTGCCCGCAGGCGCGGACATCGCGCGGCCGCGTCGTCACATACTGGCGCACCTTCCCGGAAACTGTCCTGCACCCAGGGCACACGGGAGGGAAGATGATCCTCGCCCAGACCGTAAGCCGCCCGCCGGCCTCACGCTCGGCTTCCGTTACCTCCACGCCGTCCATCCCGAACAGCACCGACGCCGTATCCTGGGCA
>DAHVAN010000275.1 GCA_027314595.1 Actinomycetota bacterium
GCGGCGCCGGGGCCGTCACGCTCACCGGCGCGGCCCAGCTAGCGGAGCAGGCCCAGGCGGTCGAGGCCGAGCGGCGCGGCCAGCTCGAGAAGGCCGAACGTGACGCCGAGCAGCTGCGGGCCCGTGCCCAGGCCGACGCCGAGCAGCTGCGGGACCGTGCGGCCGCGGATGCCGAGCAGGCCAGGGCACGCGCGGCGACCGAGGCGGAAGGGGTCGTCAAGCGCGCCACCGAAGCCGCCGAACAGGCCATGCAAAGCCGCCGCGAAGTCGAGGACGAGATCCACGCGGTCAAGGACGAGATCCGCGAGCTGCGCGGCGACCTGGAGCGCCGCGAGGTGCGGATCGGCGAGCGCGAACAGCGCCTCGACGACGAGAGCCGCCGCCTTGAGGAGCGCAGGCAGCAGCTCGAGCGCCGCAAGCTTGAGCTTGACGAGCAGGCCGCCGCCGTCAAGGACGCCAGCGCGCGGGCCAGGGAAGAGCTCGAGCGCGTCGCCGGGCTGACCGCGGATCAGGCCAAGGCCGAGCTGGTGGCCACCATGGAGAACCAGGCCAAGCGGGAGGCCGCGGTCACGGTCAGGAGCATCGAGCACGAGGCGAGGGCGGAGGCCGAGCAGCGCGCCCGCAAGATCGTGACGCTGGCCATCCAGCGAGTGGCCGTGGATCAGACCAGCGAGTCCGTCGTCTCGGTGATGCACCTGCCCGGGGATGACATGAAAGGCCGGATCATCGGCCGCGAGGGCCGCAACATCAGGGCCTTCGAGTCGGTCACCGGCGTCAACCTCATCATCGACGACACCCCCGAGGCGGTGCTGCTGTCCTGCTTCGACCCGGTGCGGCGGGAGATCGGCAGGCTCACGCTCGAGCGCCTGGTCCAGGACGGGCGGATACACCCGCAGCGGATCGAGGACGCCTACGAGCGGGGCAAGGCGGAGATCGAGCTGCTCTGCCAGCGGTCCGGCGAGGACGCCATGACCGAGCTGGGCATCACCGACATGCATCCCGAGCTCGTCAGCCTGCTCGGCAGGCTCCGCTACCGCACCTCCTACGGGCAGAACGTGCTGCAGCACCTGATCGAGAGCGCGCACGTCGCGGGCATGATGGCCAGTGAGCTGCGGATGGACCCCGTGCTGCTCAAGCGCTGCACGGTGCTGCACGACATCGGCAAGGCGCTGACCCACGAGGTCGAGGGCAGCCACGCGATGATCGGTGCCGAGATCGCCCGCAAGTACGGCGAGCCCGACGACGTGGTGCACGCCATCGAGGCGCACCACAACGAGGTCGAGGTGCGCACGGTCGAGGCCGTGCTCACCCAGGCGGCCGACGCGATCAGCGGCGGCAGGCCAGGCGCCCGGCGGGAACCCCTGGAGGTGTACGTCAAGCGCCTCGAGCGCCTGGAGCAGATCGCCGCCGAGCGGGAGGGCGTGGAGAAGGTCTTCGCCATGCAGGCCGGCCGCGAGATCCGCGTCATGGTGAAGCCGGACAAGGTCGACGACATCCAGGCCCAGGTGATCGCCCGCGACATCGCCAAGCAGGTGGAGGAGGAGCTCACCTACCCGGGCCAGATCAGGGTCACGGTCGTCCGCGAGTCCCGCGCCACGGAGTTCGCCCGCTAGGGCTCGCAGGATCAAGATCTCTCTCATCCCGAACGATGGGCCCCGTCTGCCCGCCGCCACACCGCCACCCGACGGTTCGCTACGAAAGCGCGACTCCATGCGCCCCTGACGGCTTGAAGCCCATGACCTGGCCGTAGAAGGCGAGTTCGGACTCCAGGCACATGATGGTCGTCTCCGGCTTGCGGAACCCGTGCGACTCGCCCTCGAACGCGATGTGGGCGTGCGGTATCCGGTGCGCGGCCAGGTCGGCGGCGATCGCCTGCGACTGCGCGGCGGGCACGATCGGGTCGTCGAGGCCCTGCAGCAGCAGCACGGGGCAGGTCAGCTCCGACACGTGCCCGATGGGCGACCGCTCCCGGTACAGCGCCTCGGCCTGCGGCAGCGGCCCGATCAGCCCGTCCAGGTACCTGGACTCGAAGTCGGGCACGGAGAGCGCGAACGGGCGCAGGTCGGCGATCCCGGAGTAGGACACCGCCGCCGCGAACACCGGCGCGCCGGCCGCCCGGTCCGGGCCGGCCAGCGCGCTGGTCACGGCGGCGAGCGCGGTCCAGCCGCCGGCCGAGCCGCCCCTGATGGCCAGCCGCCGCGCGTCGGCCTGGCCGGAGGCGGCGAGCGCGCGCGCGGCGTTCATCGCGTCAGCCACGTCCAGCACGCCCCACTGGCCGCGCAGCCGCTCCCGGTAGGCCCGCCCGTACCCGCTCGAGCCCCCGTAGTTGACGTCGATCACCCCGATGCCGCGGCTGGTGAAGTAGGCCTTCTCCAGGTTGAGCACGGGCACCGAGTGGGAGGTCGGGCCGCCGTGCACATGCACGACGTACGGGGGAAGCTCCCCCTCCGGCGCCTTGGCACCGGGGTTGGCAGGGGGGTAGACGACCGCGTGGACCACGGCTCCGTTCGGGGCGGCGGGCAGCTGTACCTGGCGCGCGGCGGGCAGGTACGCCGGGTCGGGTGCGGCTACGGCCTGCCTGCGCAGCACCTGCGTCGCACCGCCGAACCAGGTGCGGACCACCGTCCACGGCGTGCGCGGGCCGCCGGCCACCGCGGCGACCGCCCGGCCGTCCGTGGCCAGCGCCGCCCCGACCACGTCGAACCCAAGGTGGGCGTCGGCCAGCGTGCCAGGCTCCGGGTCCAGCAGCGCCAGTCGCTGCGCGCCGAGCCCGTGCACCACGGCGAGCCTGCCGTCGGCCAGCAGCGCGAACGGCCGCTCCCCGAGCAGCCACAGCGGCCCGGCGAACTCCTCCTCGCGCGGGCACAGCGGGCGGGCCGCCCCGCCGCCCGCGGCGACCTGGTACAGGTTCCACCAGCCGGACCGGTCGGAGGCGACGTACAGGCTCTGGTCGTCGCGCCACAGCGGCGCGAGCACCGACTCGGCGGGGCCGCCCATGACCAGCGGGCTGCCGGCCACCGTGGCGCCGGCGCCCGTGCCGCGCGCGCCCGTGCCGCGCGCGCCCGTGCCGTCGGCGCCCGTGGCGCCGGCCACGGTGCCCACGTGAAGTTCCGTGCCGTCCCAGGGCATCCGCGGGTGGTCCCAGCTGATCCACGCCAGCCTCGTCCCGTCCGGCGACGGGGTCGGGAACGCGAAGAAGCGCGCCCCGGTGACCAGCACCCGCACCGCGCCATGGTCGCTCGCCGCCGAGCCGTCCAGCGGCACGGCGACGATCGCGCGGCTGACCGCCGAACCCGCGGCGACCTCCCGCACGCACCAGATCTCGCGCCCGCCGGGGGACAGGACCATGTCGGCGAAGCGGTGGCCGCCGTCGGCCGGGGTGAGCGGCCGGGGCTTGCCGCCGAGGGCGGCGGACCCGTCGAGCAGGTAAAGGCGCTGGTCGGCGAAGTTGGCGAAGACGAGGTCGAACCCGCCAGAGGCCGGGAAGACCGGAGAGGACGCCGGAACGGGCAGGTAGGACCTGCCGCCGTACTCGTGTACCCGCGTCCTGGCAGACCACGGCGCGGGCAGCAGTTCGCGGCTGCCCGAACCTTCCGGGCCGGACGTCATGACCGTCACCCGGCCGCCCTGCGACGGGCGGCTCTCCTGCCACCACACCTCGTCGCCGGCCATCGCCGGGAACGACAGGTTCGCCTTCCCGCGTGCCACGTCAGCGGCGCTGATGGGTGATTCCCACGTTCCGTAGGGCGCGATCTTCGTCATGGACCCAACCGATATCACGACCGGATCTCACCGTCCGCGTCCGCCCCTATCCTGGTCAGGTGGGAGAAGGACGGACCTACGAGGTCCGCACCTACGGGTGCCAGATGAACGCGCACGACTCCGAGCGTGTCGCCGGGCTGCTCGAGCAGGCCGGCTACGAAAGGGCCGCCACCGGCCAGACCCCGGACGTGATCGTGTTCAACACGTGCGCGGTCAGGGAGAACGCGGCCGACCGGCTCTACGGCAACCTGGGTCACCTGCTGCCGGTGAAGAAGTCGCACGCCGGCATGCAGATCGCGGTCGGCGGCTGCCTGGCGCAGCTGGAGCGTGAGCAGATCACCCGGCGCGCCCCCTGGGTGGACGTCGTGTACGGCACGCACAACATCGAGTCGCTGCCCGCCCTCCTGGACCGTGCCCGCGTCCGCCAGGAGGCGCAGGCCGAGTTCGAGGAGACGCTCGCCACGTTCCCGAGCCTGCTGCCCGCCCGCCGCGACTGCCCGTACTCGGCGTGGGTTTCGATCTCCGTCGGCTGCAACAACACATGCACCTTCTGCATCGTGCCGTCGCTGCGCGGCCGGGAGAAGGACCGCCGCCCTGGCGACATCCTCGACGAGATCAGGGGCCTGGTCAGCGACGGCGTCCTGGAGGTCACGCTGCTCGGCCAGAACGTGAACTCCTACGGCGCCGAGTTCGGCGACAGGACGGCCTTCAGCAAGCTGCTGCGGGCCTGCGGCGAGATCGAGGGCCTGGAGCGCGTCCGCTTCACGTCCCCGCACCCGAGGGACTTCACCGACGACGTGATCGAGGCCATGGCGCGGACCCCGAACGTGATGCCCAGCCTGCACATGCCGCTGCAGTCCGGTTCCGATTCGGTGCTCAGGGCGATGCGCCGCGCTTACCGGCGCGACAAGTACCTCGCGATCCTCGGCAGCGTCCGCGAGGCGATCCCGCACGCGGCGATCACCACCGACATCATCGTCGGCTTCCCCGGCGAGACGGACGCGGATTTCGAGGACACCCTCGACGTCGTCCGGCGGGCCCGGTTCGCCGGGGCGTTCACGTTCCGTTACTCGATCCGCCCGGGCACTCCCGCGGCGACGATGGACGCCCAGGTCCCGGCCGGCGTGGTCCAGGAGCGCTACGACAGGCTCGTCGCGCTCGTCGAGGAAGTCTGCGCGGAAGAGAACGCGCGGCTGGCAGGCGCCACGGTCGAGGTGCTCGTCGCCGAGGGCGAGGGCCGCAAGGACGCCGTCACGCACCGCATGTCGGGCCGCGCCAGGGACAACCGCCTGGTGCACTTCGCGCCGCACGCGGCGCGGCCACGCCCCGGCGACATCGTCACCGTCACGGTCACGGGCGCCGCGCCGCACTACCTGATCGCCGACGGCGCGCCCCTGGCGGTGCGCCGCACCCGGGCAGGCGATCTGCGCGGCGCCGCCGCTGCCGGGGGACCCGTGCTGCTCGGCATGCCGGCTCGTCGCGGCTGACCGCCTCTCATGCTGGTCGCGGTCGTCGGCGCCACCGCCACCGGCAAGTCCGACCTGGCGGTCAGCCTCGCGCGCGCCCTGGGCGGCGAGGTCGTCAACGCCGATTCCATGCAGCTGTACCGCGGCATGGACATCGGCACCGCCAAGCTGTCCGTCGCCGAGCGCCAGCAGATCCCGCACCACCTGCTCGACATCTGGGACGTCACCAAGACGGCGACCGTCGCCGAGTACCAGGTCCTCGCCTGGCGGGTCATCGACGACATCGAGGCCCGCGGCAAGGTCCCGGTGCTGGCCGGGGGATCGGGCCTGTACGTCAGGGCGGCGCTCGGCGACCTGGACTTCCCCGGCACCGACGACGGGATCAGGCAGCGCCTGGAAGCCGAGCTGCAGGCGCGCGGCCCGGCGCCGCTGCACGAGCGCCTGACGGCATGCGACCCGGCGGCCGCGGCCGCGATCCTGCCGTCCAACGGCCGCCGGATCGTCCGCGCGCTTGAGGTGATCGAACTGTCCGGCCGCCCGTTCAGCGCCACCATGCCCGGCTACGGCCAGCGCCGCGCCGCGGCGCAGATCGGCCTGCGCCTGCCGCGCCCCGAGCTCGACCGCCGCATCGAGGCCCGCGTCGACCGCATGTGGGAATCCGGGTTCGAGGCGGAAGTGCGCGGGCTGGCCGGCCTGCGCGAGGGCAGGACCGCGAGCCGCGCGCTCGGCTACCGGCAGATGCTGCGCTACCTCGACGGCCAGTGCACGCTCGAACAGGCACGCCAGGAGACGGCGCGCGCGACCCGGCGTTTCGCCCGCCGCCAGGAGTCATGGTTTTGCCGCGACCCCCGCGTCACCTGGCTGCCCGCCGAGAGGGCGGCGGAGGGGCCGGGGGAGGGGCCGGGGGAGGACCTGACCGTCCGCGCCCTCACTGTCCTTCGCGCTGCCCCGAACGAGCCTTCGGTTCCCCGCCCCGCTTAAGGCTCCCTGCAGGTGCCTGCCCGCCCGGCTCGGTGACACTCTGTAATGCGTGACTGTCGTACCGTGGGCATGCCGCTCGCTACGGTTAGCCGGCAGTCGCGTGCGTCGCGCGATTTTCGCACGCTGCGCGCATAGGCCGCTACTCCTGGCCGGCTAGTTCATCTGGGTGGTTCGTTGCTCTCCGTAATCTCCGTGCCCGGAGAGCCGCGCCGCCCGCGAACCGCGTCCCGGCCAGCGATGCCGGGCCTTAGCCGGCCTTTTGCGTCGTTTCACTGGTCGATAGCCCTCGCGGGCCATATGCCGGAAATCGTCGTTTTCCGATGTTTGTGGGCTGTAACCCTATTGGCCGAGTGATTTGGCAGGCCCGGCGAGAGGTTGCACGCGTGACCGCGTAGCAGGGCGCGGCACGGCGTGAGGAACTTCTTGATCGTAGGCAGCAGGCGGAACCGGACCAGCGAGCACGACAACGGCGGGCAGCCCGCAGGGCGCGCCGGGCACTACGACGGGCGTCATCTCACGGCCAGCCGCCGCCCGGCCCGCACCTGGGCTGGCAAGGCCGTCCCAGCCGCGGCGATAGCCGCAACGCTCGCGGCAGGGACGGCCGCCTACGGCCTCACCGGCACCAGCCAGGCCGTCGACCCGGCCAGGCTGACGGCCGCCCTGTCCTCTCCGGTCATACTGCACGCGATAACGCAATCGGACGCCGTCAGGGCCGACGCCGCCGCGGCGATCCTGCTTTCCCCGCGGCACGCCGCGCGCTTCCGCGCCCACGGCGGGTCCGCTGCCCGCCCGGGCGGGTCCGCTGCCCCCCCGGGCGGGTCCGCTGCCCCCTCGGGCGGGTCCGCGACGGCCCAGCCTTCGGCCGCGGCCGCCCCGGCGATCGCCAGCCAGCCGGCCCGGACGCCGGCCGCGGCCGCGACAACCCCGGCTCCGTCCCCGTCGGCGTCCGCCAGCCATCCCGCGGCCGGCCCGACCGTCTCGTGCTCGAACAACAGCTACCTGCTCCCGGAGAACGTCACGGCGATCGTCGGCTTCCTGCTGGCCCACGGCTACAGCGACAACGCGGTGGCCGGCATCGCGGGCAACATGTACCAGGAGTCCAAGGGCGACCCGGAGTCGGTCGGCATGGGCGGCGGCGGCCTGATCGGCTTCACCCCGCTGCCCTCCGGCTACGTCACCGGCAACCCGGCCGCCGACCTGCAGACGCAGCTCAACGCGGTCCTGAGCTACAACCAGGGATGGGCGTCCTACCTGCCGCAGCTCAACTCCGCCGCCTCACCGGCCGACGCCGCCTACATCTACGTGACCGACTTCGAGCGCGCCGGCATCCCGGCGGCCAGCACCCGCGAGGCCTCCGCCCAGGCGGTGGCGTCCGCCTGCAACATCTGACGCCGGGCGTCAGGCAGCCTGGAGCCGGTAGACGCGGGTCGCGTTCTGCGCGCCGATCAGGCGGGTGATCCGCCGCGCGTCGGCGTGACTGATGTCGTCATGGTCGAGCCTGGCCTGGAGGAACCGCGACAGCCCGATCCGGAACAGCAGGCTTGCCAGGTAGTACAGCTCCGGCAGGCCGTAGGCGTCGGAGGAGAACAGGAACTTGCGCAGCGGCACCAGTTCGAGCGCTTCGGCCAGCACCTGCGGCGCGCGGCTGCCGATGTTGTGCGTCGCCAGGCCGAGGTCCGCGTACACGTGCGGGAAGACCTGCGCCAGGTAGCCCGCCTCCCGGTGGTACGGGTAGTTGTGCAGCAGCATGACCGGCACCCCGGCCGGCTCCAGCGCCCGCAGCAGCCCGGTGAGCAGCAGCGGGTTGCACCGGTGCAGTTCGGCATCCCGGTCCCCGTACCCGGCGTGGAACTGAACCGGCAGCCCGAGGTCGGCCCCGCACCAGACAAAGAACCGGTGCAGCACCTCATCCGCCACCCGCCCCGCCGCCCCGCCGCCGTCCGGGCCTGCTCCGCCGCCGTCCGGGCCTGCTCCGCCGCCGTCCGGGCCTGCTCCGCCGCCGTCCGGGCCTGCTCCGCCGCCGCCCGCGCCG
>DAHVAN010000287.1 GCA_027314595.1 Actinomycetota bacterium
CCGCGCCCGGTCTCCCGGCCAATCGCGAGCCTAGAAGAAGTCCCAGAGCGCCCGGACTATCCTGGCTGTCGGCGCAGTTGCGGCGCGGCGTGGAATTGGGCGCACCGTACCCTCGCCAGGGCCGCCGCTGCGCGCCGGCCCTGGGCATCAGCGGAAGGCGACCCCCAGTGCCACGGAATGCCGAAACCAGGCTCGCGCATTCCGTCAGGTCCGCTGGATGGCCCCGACCCGAAGATCCTTCGCCTTGTCCGGCCGGCTACCCCGGCCGTGGCGGTAACGATGACCGCCGCCAACCGAACCTGCGTCCCGTGCGTCCCGTGCGTCCCGCGCCAGCCACGCGCTCGTGCCGCGTTCCGGGCCAGATGCGCAGGTGCCCCAGTCACGTGACGGTCCCGGCCGTGACTTGCCACACTGAGCCGGGATCTGAGTGACCAGATGGCCGACCGCGATTGTGCAGATCCGCGCCAGACCCGCCAGGGGCGACGCGATCTTCGCGGGTGACAGGCGGCCTAACCGGAATCACGCGGCCGGGTTTGCGGCATTGCGGGCATATCTCCTGACCCTGGCCGGCGCGGCGCGCCCGCGCGCCAGCCAGGCCAGTTCGCGCCGGCCAGGCTCACCCGAAGCCTCGCCCGCCCTCCGCGGCAGATCAGGCGACAGAGTCACCCTGATCATCTCAACACCACGCTGCCGGGCATTATCAGCGCCTGCAAGCGGGATGGTGTGCCGACCGGGATCCGCATTACCCTGCCGGAAGCTGGGCGCGCGGGGTCGTAATTGACGGGAAAGGCCCAGCGCCAAGTGAGCGTATTTCCCTTTACCGGAGCTCAGCTTCGGGGACTCCGGAGCATGAACAGGGGTCCGGCGCGGGCTGCCTGTTTACATTGCAGCGGCACGTGCGCGCGCGCAAAACGTCTCTCGTATATACTGATAGTAAGTAACGACCGGAGGATGTCATGGTACAGAAGATTCGGACGCTTTTCATCGATGACATAGACGGCACTGAGGCAGAAGGAACGGTTCGCTTTGGCCTCAACGGCACCGACTACGAGATTGACCTGAGCGCGGCGCACGCGGCGGACCTACGCGGCGCTTTGGCGCCGTTCATCGCGGCCAGCCGGAAGGCTGCGGCTTCGCGGGGGCCGGGCCGGGCCGGGCGCAAGACAACGGCCGGACGGCTGGACACCGGTAACGTCCGCGAGTGGGCCAAGACCCAGGGGCTCGAGGTCAAGGATCGCGGCCGGGTACGGGCCGAGATCGTTGCCAGGTACCGCGAGGCCACCGAAAGGTAAGGAGCGCCGCGAGATTCCTCGCACCCGCCTGTCGGTTACAAGTGCAGATAGGCCTGCTCATGGGTGCTGTCCTCGATGGCGGTGGCGGCCGCGTGCAGCAGCTGCCCGGCCAGATCCGAGAACGCGCGGGCGGCGGCGATCTGTGCCCCGATCCGCGCCACTTCCCGGTCGGCGGGATTACGCCGCGCCAGGCCGTGACCGACCAGCTCGTCCCCGCCCGGCATGAGCAGGCGGGCCTCGGCGCGGGTTTGGCTGTCCGTCTCTGCCACGGACACGCTCACCGGCCAATCGTCGTTCATGTTCATCATGCGCACCTCCGCACTCAGCCAGCCAGCACTCCCTTCCACTGTCCGCCGAAGGCCATCAAGACCCACAGGGCCCTCCCGCCCTACAGCACGGGACCTTCGCCGGCCCGGGAACCCGATCGCGCCGCGAACGCCCTGCCCAGCGGCCCGCCGCCGCAGGCTGGAGCGCGTGATCGGGCGGTTCCGGTAACAGCCCGCAGTCGGCCATACTGAATGCCGGCTCTGGTCATGCGAGTGGACCCGGCGGGCCGTCGACGGCCTCGATGCATCGATGACAGGGCGGCGTTCATCCGCTCTGGCAGCCCGGCGCATGGAAGCCCGGGCCCAGGGCCAGCGAGGTGGCGGACGCTTCCTGGTTTGACGCCTTCCCCGGCACGGCCAGCGTCGCCGTCGGGGCTCCGGCGATCACGTTCCTCAACTGGCCAGAACTCGGCACCCGGTTCATCGCCGATGCACGTGCCAGGCTCGGCGGTCGCAGCACCGTAGTCAGAAGCCACTGGTAGCCCGCCAGCACATCCGGTCACGGCGAGACAGGCTGGTCTATCTCCATCGCGTCGAGCTGGCAGGGCCTCCCTCTGGCGACCTCCGCGCACGGGCACCCAAGGCAGCTGCCGCGGCTGCCCGCGAGCCCGGACATCGTGAAACATCGCGTCACCTGACGCGACGGTCGGCCCCGGCCGCGGCCCAGGGCCCGCGCTGCCCGGGTGGGACGGGCCTGCCGCGCGAGCGCGGCAGCCGTTCCCCCGCCGTCGCGTCGTCAGGCACTAGGCGGCGGACCGCGACGGCACCTGCCTGGCGCGGACGGGAACGCTCTCGAACCCGCGCAGCACGAGCAGCGAGCGCCTGGTTGGCGGGGCGGCCAGCTCGAGCGCCGGGTACCGCCGGGTCAGCTCCTCGATGGCAATGCGGCCCTCCAGCCGGGCCAGCGAGGCGCCGAGGCAGTGGTGAATGCCGAGCGAGAATGACAGGTGCCGGCCGGGATCCGGCCGGTCAATCCGGAACTCGTCGGGCTGCTCGAAGACCCCCGGGTCGCGGTTGGCGCCGCCGATGAACACGATGACGGCCCGGCCCGCCGCGATCACGCCGCCACCGACCTCGACATCCTCGGTGGCTATCCGGGAGGTCAGCTGGGCCGGGCTGTCGTAGCGGAGCATCTCCTCAATCGCCGCGGGTACCAGGGCCGGATCATGGCGGAGCCGGTCCCAGCTGTCCGGGTCGCCAAGCAGGGCGACCGTGCCGTTCCCGATCAGGTTCACGGTGGTCTCGAACCCGGCGATCAGCAGCAGCAAAGCCGTGCTCACCACCTCGCCGGAACTCAGCCGGTCGCCCTGCTCCTCGGCCGCGATGAGCGCGGACAGGATGCTGTCGTCGGGATTGGCCCGGCGCTCGCGCACCAGGTTCTGGAGGTAGCCGGTCAGCGCCAGCTCCGCGCCGCGGGCCTGCGCCTGGGCGGTCGCCGCCGTCTGGGGGTCCAGGGTGGCGGCCACCTCATGACCCCAGGCCCGGAACTGGGCCTGATCCTCGGCTGGCACGCCGAGCAGACGGCAGATGACCGCGATCGGGAGCGGGAAGGCCAGCGCGTCGATCAGGTCGAAGCCGGCTGCGCCGTCCGCGGCCGTCAGCAGCCGGACCGTGACTTCGCGGATCCACGGCTCGAGCCCGGCGATGGCCCTCGGGGTGAACGCGCCGGCCACGAGCCGGCGCAGCCGGGTGTGGTCGGGCGGGTCCATCGTGAGCAGGTCCGCGGCGGGCAGCCCGGCCCGCGGGTCGCCCGGCGGGTAGCACGGCGGCCGGTAGCCGCGCTGGTGCACCGGCGAGCTGCTGAACCGCCGGTCCCGCAGGATGCTCGCCGCCGTCGCGTGGTCCGCCGCGGCGAACAGGCCGAGCGGGCTGCGCACCAGGCCGCGCTGCCGCACCTGCGCGTACAGCGGGTACGGGTCAGCCTTCGTCGCCGGGAGCGTCAGCCGGGCGACCGGATCGCATCGCCACTGCAACAGCCGCAGCACGGCCGGCTCGACGACGCGGCTCTTGACTCGCTCTGCGAGGCCCATCCCGCACTCCTTCGCCGTGCAGCCGGGCCAGTCGCTTCTGGCCAGGCCATCACCAAACTAGGTACTTACGGTATCTGAATTCCGACGGTACTCTGTATGCCATTGGTATGTCAATGTGCCAGAATGAGGGCATGGCCAGGGTGACCAGAGCGGAGTCCAAAGAGCGCACGCGGCAGCGACTGCTGGCGGAGGCGGAGCGGCTGTTCCGCGAGCGCGGCTACGCCGCGACGTCGCTTGAGCAGATCGCGGAGGCGGCGGAGGTAACCAAGGGGGCCATCTACGGGCACTTCACCAGCAAGGAGGATCTCATGCTCACCGCGATCGAGGCGGCCCGCGATGCGACCCCCGATTACGTGGCCATGCTGAACGACCGGTCGCGATCGCTGCGCGAGCGCCTGGCACAGTTCAGTCGCGCCGTCGCCACCGAAGACCCCGCGGACGCGGCGGAACTGGCGATGTTCCTGGAGTTCTTCGCCGCGCTGCTGCGCGCCCCCGACGCGCTGCAGCGCTACAGCAGCGGGCTCGAGCGCCGGCTCCAGGAGCTAGCCGGCACGGACACCGACGAGCCTTCGGCCCAGAACACGACCGTCCAGGCCTGGGCCATCGGGCACGCGCTCGTGGTCGGCCTGCAGATCTACCAGCGCATGGCCCCCGGCCTGGTCACGCCGGAGGTGTTCGAGCGCGCGCTCGGCCTGCTGGCCGGCCTCTACCAGGAGCAGTAAAGGGACGCCGCGACCTGGGCAACCGCCACAGCCCGCGCCGGGCCGCGAACCGCTACCCCACGTCGGTGCCTTCGGGAAGGAGCCGAAGGACGCCTGATGACCGCATACGGCGAGCTCAACGACGCAGCAGGCCGGGCCGATAGAGCCGATAGGAACGGTGCCGCATCAGGAGCGGATAGGCCGAGAGCCGTATGCCTACGTTGCGGCCATGCCCGAACGGAGGAATGTGGCGTATCTGTCCGGATGCAGCCTGGCGGGGCCCTGGCTAGATCCTGGGCGTCCGCGCTGAGCGAGTGACAGCGGTGACGGCGAATCGCCCGACGCCGGGCAGGCTACGGCACTTCGCCCCATGTCAAGCGCGGGTGTCGCTATGACCGGCTGAGGTCAAGGGGGAATAGCTTTCCGTCCTGAGTGTCAGGCGGTCAACCGGATGGTTGGAGGGGAAGCGGCAGCATCAGGACGTCGAACAACGGAGCGTCTGGCCAACCCGGACGGAGCTGGGAAGCCTTCCGCCATCCCCACTTGAGGTAGGCGCGGTACGCACTGGTGTTGTCCGGTTCTGCGAGCAGCGTTGCCCGTTGCTCGCTCCTGCCCCTGAGCAACTCGTCATGGAGGGCGTGGGCTATCCCGTGTCCGGTGAATTCCCGAATGACCATGATCTCGCTCAGTGCGAACGTACGCGTACCATCCTCGTCGATGAAGCCCGGTTCAGGCTCGGACGTGAGTCCTTCCCACCAGCGGCTGCCGGCTGCTAGCGGCCAGCCCCACGACTGACCGACTGGCTGGCCATCCTGGTAGGCGATCACCAGGTCAAGCCGGGGATTGGCCGCGTAGACGTCGAACCGTTCCATGAACGCCTCTGGCGTGTCGAACGGGTCGCCAGATTCGATGTCCGCTACGTATGCGCCCCGGAAGATGGCCTCAACGGTGCCCCTGGCCTGGCGGGCGTCTTCCGGGCTAAGTCGGCGGAATTCCCGACCGGGCGTATTCATGAGGCGGCCGCCATGGCGTCGAAGCGAATCGCGAACTCGCTGTCGCGCGCTGCCTGCTCCCTGACCGGGCGAAGCTGGTTCACTGTGCGCGCTGACTTGACCGAGCCTTCGAGGACCGGGAGCACCCGTAGCCCTTCTGTCGCTGCCTGGGACTGGTCTCCCGCTGCCGTGAGTGCTGAGGCAAGGCTGGCCTGGTAAAGGGCGCGGTTCCGGGCTGGCAGGCCAGGGTCTGACAGGACATCCCGGAATAGACCCGTTGCCCGGCTGGCCTCGCCGAGGGCGAGACACGCCATCGCCTCGTGGGCTGTCACCTCAGAGGGGGTGACGAACGCGGTCCAGTGCGGGTCTCCGGGATGGTTTCCCCGGTCCACCTCGCGGCGTGCAACGGTGATGTGCGCCCGTACTTCCCGTCCGTCTCCCAGTAGTCCGTATGCTCGTGCGCGGCGCATCGCGATGATGACGTGAACCTTGGGCGATGCCTCGTGCCGTGCGGCGCTGACAGCCTGATCGAGGAACCGTAGCGCTTCCCGTGCCAGGCCCGTCACGGCCGTACCCGCTGATGCGGCCAGGTAAGCAGACTGAAGCGCAAGCAGGGAGTAGGTATCGGCAGTAACCAGCGGGTCGGCGGCTCCTGCTGCCAGCAAAGCCGCCTCGGTGAGCAGACTGCGCGCTAGGCCTTGCTCAGCGGCGTCGAACGCAATGAACCCCGCGCCCGCCGCAAGTTCTGCGGTCACGGCCTGAAGCTCGGTACCAATCGCACTGGTGTAGTTGCTGCTGTTGAGCATTGCCCGCGCTGTCGCGTAGTGCGCTCGGGCTTCACGGAGCAGCGTGGACCCTCCTACATGCCAGTCACTGCTGCACAACCGCGCCGCAACACGCCGCAACTCACAGACGTGCTCAGCTGACACCGACGCCGGAACCCTTGCCGGGGCGATTAGGCCACCGGCGAGCATCCCAAGTGTCGTGATACTGAACTCTCGCCGGTTCACTGGGTCTTCGATGTCTCCTTCGTCATCCGCAGATGACAGAGACGATACCGGCACGGGGAGCGGCCCGCGTGCAAGGTCGTCGGGGTTAATGCCGAGTGCCCGCGCGTATAGCAGCGCGTACCGCTCGGTCAACTCGTGGTCGCTGCGCTCCCATCCGTGCACCATCCGAACCAGGCCATCGTAGGATGCGACTGGTTGCCCTGTATTGCGGGCGGCGGTGCGCAGCCGTCGGGCCAGCCCGCAACGCGGTGGCCAGCATCCGCCGGGCGCCCTCGCGGACGATCCGGTCGATCAGCGAGGCTCCCGGATCACCAGCAGGCAGCACGGACGAGAGATCAGGGATTATGGCTGGCATCGGGTGTGCCTTCCCGGCCGGCGTTGGCCCGCCGGCCTAGCTTGATGGACCTCTAAGGATGATCCGGGAAGGTACACCCCCTTCCCGGCACATCCACAGGTTTCAAGCATTCCTCATCGCCGCTCATTTTTCCGGGTATGGCAACTCCGATGCCAACCACTCGTTCTGCTGATCGCCCGGACGCTTGCTGTGCCTCGACCGCAATCAGACGGTCAGGAACCCGCTCGGGATTCGCAGCAGCCTGGAGATCTGCGACCTGCTCGGCCCGGAAAACGAACTCATACACGTCAAGCGGGCCAAGGGGTCCGCACCGCTCAGCCACTTGTTCTCGCAAGGCCTCAACTCGGCGCAAAGCCTGATCGCCGGCCCGGCCGTGGTGCGAGAGCAGTTCATTGAGTCTGTCGCCTCGGTGCCCCATGGCCGGCCCCTGCCGCGCGACTTCAAGCCGGCCAAGGTCGTTTACGCGATCCTGCTAGAGAATGGCAAGGCACTCACCCCCGACACGTTGTTCCCGTTCTCCCAGGCGACGCTCGCGCACGCTGCACGGATACTGAACACCTACGGAATCACGGTCGAGGTCATCGGTATCCCAGCCGCGCCGTAAACCAGCACGTACTGCGGTTCGGTTAGCCGGGGCCGCCGATGAGAGTACGGATGAGTCATTTTTCAGGTGGTATCTCACCCTGTAATGGATGTCTGCGGGAACGCGCGGTTGGATCGGTAACAGACCAGCTGTTCGGGACACGGGAAGGTGAGACCGTGGCATCACAGGAGAGGGTGAGGCAAGTCCCCGCAGGACTGAGCGCGGCGGAAGTGCGGCTGCTGGCCACGATGCCGCTGCACGCGATCACCGCTGTGTACGGGGAAGACGGGCTGCGGGAGCGGCTGCTGATTGAGGCCGGGCGGTTCCCTCGCGCGCAGCGCGACCGCATCGGCGCTGCCCTGGCGCTGATGTCGCGGCTGCATGAGCGGGACCGGCGGCAGCGCGAGCCGTACTCTTCCCATCCGCTGCGGGTGGCGATCCGGATCCTCAGCCGCTACCACTACCGCGTTACCGATCCGGACGTGGCGTGCGCGGCGCTGCTGCACGACACGGTCGAGGACCATGCCGGGGACATCGCAGCCGGCGGCGGCCGGGAGGGCGCGCTGGCGCTGCTGGCCGGGCAGTTCGGGGAGCGGACCGCCGGGCTGGTGGGCGCGGTCACGAACCCGGCCTGGGAGCCCGGGCGCGACAAGCACGAGCAGTACCGGGAGCACATCGCCGAGAGCCTCGACGGCAGTCCCTGGGCGCGGCTGATCAAGGTGTCGGACATCACGGATAACGCCGTCGGGTTGTTCCACACCACCGGGCCGAGCCTGCCCAGGCGCGCCAGCAAGTACCGGCCCCTGCTGCCCGTGCTCCGCGAGCTCATCCTCCGCCCGGACACCCCGCTGGAGGACGACGTCAAGCGCATGATCGCGGGCCAGCTCGACAAGGCAGACGACAGGCTCGCCGCCATCTGCGGCGACCTCCACGGACCGCACTCACGCGACGGGCAGCGGAAGTAACCACCGCGTCAGAACACCGGAAACCTGCCCGCTGACCGCTAGCGGACTGGCTTCTCTGTCGGCCCGGCAGGCACAGCGCCTACCGCAGCGACGCGGTGAACAGCCCCCACGCTTCGACGCTGAAAGTCAGCGTCGAGCCGTCGCGGTCGGTCGTGTCCCGCACGAGGACGACAGGATCGGAGCTCGCCACCTCTACGCAGCCTCCGCCGCCCGAGCCGGAGTAGCTAGCCTTCCGCCAGTTCAGTCCGTCCACTCGTCAAGCACCCTCTCCAAGAACTCCAGGGCAGTGCGTCGTGTCCGTGATGACCTGGACCGTCACGTTCGGGCGGCGGGCCACGCCGGTGAGGTGCCGGACCTGGCCTGCCATCGTCTTGCGGCTGCCGATCTCGCGCTTGAGGGCGTACTGGTCGAGGATGCACCACAGCCTCGGCGGCGACTCCCGCGTGAGGGCGCCCTGGCGGGCGAGCCGTCCCGCCGTGCGCTCGTTAACCAGCTCCGGCGTCACGCCGGGGTGCGTCTCGAAGACCGCCCGCATGTAGTCCTCAGTCTGTAGCACCCCGGGCACCAGCAGCGGCTCGTAGAGCTTCAGGACCACGCATTCCGCTTCTACGTCCTTGAACGGCCGGAAGCCAGCCGAGAACGGCAGCCCGTGGAGGCGCTCCTCAAGGTCGGCGAACGTGCCGGGCGCGCCGAAGAACTCGTCGAAGTCCCTGGCCTGCTCGGCGGTCGGTGCCCGGTAGCCCGTCTCCACGTTCGCGATCGTGGACGCGCTGTGGTGCACCTCGGCGGCCAGGTCCTCGCGGGACAGCCCGCGCTGCTCGCGGTGCTTGCGCAGGGTCTTGGCGAACAGCATCCGGTCCGGGTCATCACGTCCCGACATCTGGCCATCACGCTCCATCACTCGGCCGGGCAGAACTACACAACCTAACGGCGTCACTACAAATTGTCACTGTGAAGATAGCTCATCGCCAGCCGGTTCTGTGACGCTTGCGCCACGCCCCGCCGTCGTCGGTCAAGGAACCGCCAACGGGACACGGCGGCGGGGCGGCTCACCGCCGAAGCGAAAAGGGAAAGGGCCATAAATGACTTCAGCGACGACTTCACGCGGCTTGACGATTCTGCGCTGCTCAGCATGCGGGCCGAGATGCGTGCCGAGTTGGAGCGGCTGCCGCCGGCGTCGACCGCTCACGCCGCGCTGACGGCGCTTTACGACAAGACGACCGGGGAAGTCGATGACCGCGCCCGCCGGGCGTGGACCAGGGTGAGCTTGGAGCATCAGCGGTGAGCGAGCCCGTGACCGCCGAAGCGGCGATCAGCCGCCTGCCGCTCAGGGCCGCGATGATGGCAGCGGTCGAAATCCTCCTCGCTGATCCCGCGGCGCTCGGCGACGACACCCTGGAATCCGGGCTGTATATCCTGCGTGAGAAGCTGCGCGGCGCAGTAGCCGGGCCGCGTTCCGGCTGAGCGCTGGCATGCGCGTGCCCGGTGCGGGAGTCACCACGGACCGTTCGGGATGGCGGTTTGATTTCCATGATTCCCGTACTTTCTGGAGCCGAACGGCTACTGTCAGCGCATACTTTTGCTGTGGGCGGGTTCGATCGCGGGTTTGACCGCGGCAACGGGCTGGACCGTGACAAGCCGGCGGAGGCAGCCGCTGCCGGCGCGGGCATCGTGCGGGGCGATGAGCACCGCGTGGCCGTGGAGACGCGGACGCGGGGCGAGGCGCATGCCGACCTGCGGCAGGCTGCCGAGTCCGGGTGGGACCGGGGCCAGAGGTTCGAGGCGCCGCGCGGCGAGCTGGCGATGTTCCAGGCCGGGCGGGCCGGGCTGCCGGAGGCCAGCGCCGGGGAGACGGGCCGCTATGTCGAGCGGCACCGGGCGGGGCGGCCCTGGCTAGTGGCGGCGGAGCGCGCCGCGCCGGAAGCGGCGCGGATCATCGTGGCGGCCGATCAGGGCGGCGGGCACGGGCACATCCGGCACGAGGGCTGGGTGACGGAGGAGGCTTGCATGCGCCGCGTCGCCTACCTGGAAGACCCCGCACAGCTCGACCCGGGCAGGCGCCGCCGCGGCATCGACGGGCTTAACGCCGGCGGGCATGCCCATCGCTGCGGGATCATCTCGACGCGGTTCACCGACCCGGATGCCTTCGCTACCGCCCTTGCCCGGGGGGCCGGGCACGCGCGCGTCCGCGAGGCCCTCGAGCAGCCCTTTGACCCTGACCGCAAGCCCAGGGAGGTACAGGTCCCCCTCGCGGAGCTGCTCGGCCCGGACGGTTACCGGCACTGCACGGGCTGGCCCTCGGCTAAGGAGGAGTGCCATGGCGTCCTTTTACTGGGAAGCAAACCCCGACGGGCCGTTCGCGACGCTGATCGCCGTCGCGGCGACGTACCTCGAACCCGAGAACTACGACATGGAGTCCCTGCGGCGCCTGGCGAAACGGCCCGGCGACCGTGAGATGAGCGTCTTCAAGGAAGAGCTCCGCGAAGCGATCCGCGATCCAGGCCGGCTGCCGGGCGACGAGCTCTTTCGCCACGTCGAATACGACGACGGAAGCGACGCGGCGTTCTTGCGGCGGCTCTGGCGGGATCTCTACGGCGACGAGCCCGTCACCGCGCCCGGGCCGCCCTCGGCAACGTGACGGCCTGACGGCTCACAGGGCGGGACGGTGGTGGTCTTCGCGGTCTTGCTTGTCCTTCTCTGCTGTGACGGTGGTGCGGTTCCTGGGCCTGGGCTGGGCCGGGACGGCGGTGAGCCGGTCGGTAAGGGCCCGGCGTTCGGCGTGGCTGCGGGCGGCGTCGGCCGCGTCTGCGGCTTCCCAGGCCGTCGCGGCGGACTCCGCTGACTCGGCGGCCTGCGCGGCTGCGGTGAGGGCCTGCGCGGCCGCGTTGGCGGCGTGCCCCTGGCCGTGATGACTGCCCGCGACGCCCTGAGCCGCAGGCGGCAGGCGAGTGCGGTCCGGAGATACGGCCAGAACCGGTGAACCGCTGGCGCTGTCCTGCACAGAGCGGTTAGTCAGCGACCCGGCAGCACGAGGGGAGCGGACGGGCAGGCCTCGGGAACGCGCGCCGGGTCCCGGTGCCCCGCCGAGCCTGGCACGACCGGCGGGGCACCGGGTGTGATCCTCCGGCTATGACTCTTCCGGGTCCTCGCCGGGGAGGCACCAGATGACCGCGGCGGGGTGACCGGGGTCGTAGGTCTCCTGGGCGCCGGACGTGGCCCAGTCCCCGCGGAAGTGCTGCCACTCCGGCCCGTGATCGGGGAAGATCCCGACCTGGGCGCCGCACCGGCGGCACACAGGGACCGCTTCGTCGTCCTCGGCCGCTTCATCGCGTGGCGCCACACCGACGACCAGGTCGGCGGCGTCCATCGCCATCTCGAACACCAGCGGGTCGATCACGCTCAGGTACGCCAGCTCGGGAAGGCCCACGATGCGTATACCTGCCAAGTTCACCGATTCGGATCTTAGGGACGCCCATGCTGCCGCTGACGTGGTGGCGTCGGAGATGTTCCGCCCGTACCTGCCAGGTCGCCTGCTACCCGTGCTGGTCGCAAGGTTCCGTGACGATACGGCTGAGGCACTTCACATGGAGCTGCCGCCTCTCCCACGTCGCCCGCCAGTTCGGTTCGCGAAACTGGATGAGCTGACCAGCAGTGAGTTCGTCACCTTGTGGGGTGCGGTTGACGCGCTGATCGAACGGTTCACCGTGTGCATGGATGATCCGGAGCTGCCCCGGCTGCTGGTGAGCTTCCGCGAAGAACTGATGGCCGAGCGGACTGAGCGTGAACGGATCGCTGAGGAGTTTGCTCCCAAGGTCAGGGCGTCTTGAATGACCGCGGCTACTGACGCGCAGCTCAGGAGCTGGCTGGGCAGCGGGAAGCGATACCAGCTGATCGCTGCTGAGATGGCGCGATGGGCAGCCGGCAAGGAACGCGGAACGGCGCTGCCGGACAACTCCGAGTTCGGGCGTGACCTTGACGTGACGGTCAGCGTGGACACCTACTGGCGAGCCAAGCGGTTTCTGGTGACTCAGGGCGTGCTTTCCATCAACGACGGCCCCTACCAGGTCGCGTTACCAAGCTCCCGCCCGGTCGATTCTCCAACGACCGGGCAGAGCTGTCGCAAGCTTTTGTGGCGATAGTATTCGTTTGGCTCAGCTCTCAAACCGTAGCTATTCAGGCTGAGTAACTGGATGGGCCGGCGTTCGGTCGTGCTGGTGGCGTTCTGCTGGTGCGGTTCGGTGCTCGCCTATTTGGCGGGTGCGGTGTGCTGTGGTGTAGTGCGGCTTGTGCCCGATACGCCCGCGCCCGGTGAGATGGCG
>DAHVAN010000292.1 GCA_027314595.1 Actinomycetota bacterium
CGGGGTCCGGGCGGCGCCGGGCGAGGCGAGGATCGGGGAGGGCGCGTCCGGGGAGCTTGGCTTCACGACGTCGCCCGGCGTTCCGGGCGACGCGGACGGGCTCGCCCCGGCGGCCCGCCAGGGCGGCTACGACGAGACCGCCGGGGGCGCGGCGGGCGCGGACGACGGACGCCCCGGTGTCCCCGGTGTCCCTGGTGGCGCCGCTGGCGCGACGGCGGCGGGCAACGGGCCCGTCAAGTCCGGCGAGCAGCTGACGCTCAGCGGGGCGGCGGCCGGGAGCTACACGCTGCCGCCCGCGGCGCTGCTGCGTTCGGGGACCACGCCGAAGGCGCGGACCAAGGCCAACGACATCGTGGTCGCCGCGCTGCAGGAGGTACTGGAGCAGTTCCAGGTGGACGCGCAGGTGTCCGGGTTCAGCCGCGGGCCGACGGTCACGCGGTACGAGATCGAGCTCGGCCCGGCGGTCAAGGTGGAGCGGGTCACCGCGCTGTCCAAGAACATCGCCTACGCCGTCAAGAGCGCCGACGTCCGCATCCTGCCCGTCATCCCGGGCAAGTCGGCGATCGGGGTGGAGATCCCCAACGCGGACAAGGAGATCGTCAGCCTCGGCGACATCCTGCGCTCGCCGTCCGCGGCCGCGGACCAGCACCCGATGGTGGTCGGTCTCGGCAAGGACGTCGAGGGCCGCACCGTCCTGGCGAACCTGGCCAAGATGCCGCACGTGCTGGTGGCGGGCGCCACCGGGTCGGGCAAGTCGGTGTGCCTGAACGGGCTGATCACCTCGCTCCTGGCCCGGGCCACGCCGGACGAGGTCCGGATGATCCTCATCGACCCCAAGCGGGTCGAGCTGTCGATCTACGAGGGCATCCCGCACCTGATCACGCCGATCATCACCAGCCCGAAGAAGGCCGCCGAGGCCCTCGATTGGGTGGTCGGCGAGATGGAGCGGCGCTACGACGACCTGGCCTCGTCCGGATTCCGGCACGTGGACGACTTCAACAAGGCGGTGCGCGCGGGCAAGCTGACCGCGCCGCCGGGGTCCGAGCGCGTCTACGACCCTTACCCGTACCTGGTGACGATCGTGGACGAACTGGCCGACCTGATGATGGTGGCGCCGCGGGACGTCGAAGACAGCGTCGTGCGGATCACCCAGCTGGCGCGGGCGGCCGGGATCCACCTGGTCCTCGCCACGCAGCGGCCGTCCGTTGACGTGGTGACCGGCCTCATCAAGGCGAACGTGCCGTCGCGGCTGGCGTTCTCCACCTCCTCGCTCGCCGACTCCCGGGTCATTCTCGACCAGCCTGGCGCGGAGAAGCTGGTCGGGCAGGGCGACGCCCTGTTCCTGCCGATGGGGGCGTCCAAGCCGATCCGGCTGCAGAACGCCTTCGTCTCCGAGCGGGAAATCCGGGACATCGTCGCGCACTGCAAGAAGCAGGCGGAGCCGGCCTACCGGCAGGACGTGGCGGCGGCGGAAAAGACGCGCGAGATCGACTCCGAGATAGGCGATGACCTGGACTTGCTGCTGCAGGCGGCCGAACTTGTGGTCTCCACCCAGTTCGGCTCGACATCGATGCTCCAGCGCAAGCTGCGGGTGGGCTTCGCAAAGGCCGGCCGGCTGATGGACCTGCTGGAGAGCAGGGGTATTGTCGGCCCAAGCGAAGGTTCCAAAGCACGGGACGTACTGGTCAGGCCGGATGACCTCGATGAAGTGCTCACGTCGTTGCGGGGCGGATAGCGGGGGGAAAATTCGGCGTGCCCTGGGCACTGCCCAGGCAGCCGTGCAGCGTCACAAACGAAGCCGCAGGGCACCCAGGTGGTCGTGCTGGTGTGACACTAGGTGACTGATGGTGTGCGCAGGGTGTAGGAAGTATTCACGGCTAGATTTTCCTGGAGGCGCGGCGTGAGCATCGGTGACACACTGGCGGACGCGCGACGGCAGACCGGTCTCACTATTTCTCAGGTAAGCCAGCGCACCCGGATCAGGGAATCGATCATCGCGGCGATCGAGAAGGGCGACTTCTCCCCGTGCGGCGGAGATTTCTACGCCCGCGGGCACATCCGCTCGGTCGCCAGCGTGGTCGGCGTCGATCCGGTGCCGCTGATCAGGGAGTACGACGAGGAGCACGGCCCGCCTGCCGCCATGCGGGCGGCCCAGGTCTTCGAGCCGGCGACTCCGATCAAGATCAGGGAGCCGCGCCGGTTCGGCCTGGGCAAGGCGGCCGTGGTGGTGCTGCTCGCGCTGATCGGCTTCGGCGTCTACCACCTGGTGTCGACGAGCGGCACGCACAAGAACAACGCCGCCAGCGACACCGCCACGCAGCGGCCGGCCGCCGCGACGACGTCCCCGACGGCGCGCCCCTCCCCGGCCAGTGCCCCCGCAAGCGGGCCGGCCGCCGCCAGGTCCAAGCCGACGGAGGCGGTCATCAAGCTGACCGCGGTGCAGGACTGCTGGGTCGCGCTGACCGACACCGCCGGGAAGCAGCTCTACCAGGGCACCATCTACGCCGGGAACACCATGACCTGGCGGGAAAAGCACCCGGTGAGCATGGTGATAGGCAACCCGATGGGCATCGTGCTGACCGTGGACGGCAAGCCTCAGCAGACGCACACCACCCGCGTGCTGACGCTGAGCATCAGCCCGGCGAGCACGAACGCGACGATCGGATAGCGGACGCGCCCCGGTTCCTGCTGGCCGTCCGGCGGGCAGCGGACCCGGAGCGCCGCCGCCGGTGACCCGGACGGCCGGAGAGCCCCAGGGCCGCCCCAGCCGCCAGTTAAGGGGGCCGGGGGTGACCCAAGGGCGCCGGGCAATCACGTACCCTCTCGGTGTGTCCAGTTCCCGTACCGTCAGCCTCGTCACCCTCGGCTGCGCTCGCAACGAGGTCGACTCGGAAGAGCTCGCCGCCCGCCTCGCGGCCGGCGGCTGGACGCTGCGGGGCGAGGGCGAGGACGCCGCCGTCGTCCTTGTCAACACCTGCGGCTTCATCCAGGCGGCCAAGCAGGAATCCATCGACGAGCTGCTCGCCGCCGCGGACTCCGGCGCCAAGGTGGCCGCCGTCGGCTGCCTGGCGGAGCGCTACGGCGCCGAGCTGGCCGACGAGCTGCCCGAGGCGCAGGTGCTCAGCTTCGACGACTACGCCGACATCGCCGCGCGGCTTGACGACGTGCTGGCCGGCAAGCGCAGGCCCGCGCACGTGGCCAGGGACCGCCGGACGCTGCTCCCGGTGAGCCCGGCCCGCCGGGGTCAGTTGTCCCCCGGGGGCCGACCCCCCGGGGACCCCCCGCAAAGGGGGGACTTCCCGTCTCCCCTTTCGCCCCCCTGGGGGGAGTCCCCGCCAAGCCCTCCTTCGGCCCCCTGGGGACCGCGCGTGGTCCGGCAGCGGCTGAGCGGCGGCGTGACCGCGCCGCTGAAGATCGCGTCCGGCTGCGACCGCAGGTGCTCGTTCTGCGCCATCCCGGCCTTCCGCGGTGCGTTCGTCTCCCGGCGGCCGCCCGAACTGCTGGCCGAGGCCGAATGGCTGGCGGCGCGCGGCGCGCGCGAACTGCTGCTCGTGAGCGAGAACTCGACCTCGTACGGCAAGGACCTCGGCGACCTGCGGCTGCTCGAGGCCGTGCTGCCCGAGCTGGCGAAGGTGGACGGCCTCGCGCGGGTGCGGGTCAGCTACCTGCAGCCCGCCGAGGTCAGGCCGGGCCTGATCGACGTGATGACGTCGACGCCGGGCGTGGTGCCCTACTTCGACCTGTCCTTCCAGCACGCCAGCGGCCGGGTGCTGCGCTCCATGCGCCGGTTCGGAGACCGGGCGCGGTTCACCGGCCTTGTCGACAGGGTCCGCCAGGCCTGTCCCGAGGCGGGCATCCGCTCCAACTTCATCGTCGGGTTCCCCGGCGAGACCCCGGCCGACCTGCGCGAGCTCGAGCTGTTCCTGAGCAGCGCCCGGCTCGACGCCATCGGGATCTTCGGCTACTCCGACGAGGACGGCACCGAGGCGGCGGGCCTGCCCGGCAAGGTCGATGAGGATGAGATCGTCCGGCGCGTCGGCGAGTTCGCCGACATCGCCGAGGAGGTCATGGCGCAGCGCGCCGCCGACCGGATCGGCGAGAGCGCCGAGGTCCTCGTCGAGGAGGTGCTCGGCGACGGCAGGTACGAGGGCCGCGCCGCGCACCAGGCGCCAGAGGTAGACGGATCCACGACCCTGCTCGCGGATCGCCCGCTGTCGCCAGGCGACCTGGTAACGGCCCGCGTGATCGAGTCGGCGGGGGCCGACCTCGTCGCACGCGCGTGAGCCGCGACGGTTCGGGGGGACGCGCGGTCCCCCCGGGCGGGTCACCGGGCGGGTCACCGGGCGGGCAGGGGCCGGGGAAGATACTCAACGTGGCTAACGAGCTGACGATCGCCCGGATCCTGCTCGTTCCCGTCTTCGTGGCGTGCTTGTTCGCGGGCGGCACCGGGTGGCGCCTTGCCGCGCTCGCGGTGTTCGCCGTCGCGTCGGTGACCGACCTGATCGACGGGCGGCTGGCGCGCAGCCGGGGCCTGGTGACCGATTTCGGCAAGATCGCGGACCCGATCGCGGACAAGGCGCTCACCGGCTCGGCGCTGATCAGCCTGACCGTCCTCGGCGAACTGCCCGGCTGGGTCACGGCCCTGATACTCGTCCGCGAGGTCGGCGTGACGCTGCTGCGCTTCGCCGTGATCAGGCGCGGCGTCATCGCCGCGAGCCCCGGCGGCAAGCTGAAGACCCTGCTGCAGGTCGCCGCGATCTGCCTGTACGTGCTCCCGCCCGCGGCCAGCCCGCCCGCGGCGGTCAGGGAAGTTGTCATGGCGGTCGCGGTCGTGGTAACGCTGGTGACGGGTGCTGACTACGTGGTGCGTGCGGTCCGGCTGTACCGCGGCTCGGCCTGACCGCCGCCCGCCAGCCCGGGAACCGGGGCAGGCGCCCCGGCACGCAGAACTCGGAGGATCGCATGGCAGACGCAGTGGCCGGGCCGGGCGCGAACGAGCTCGCCGTTGAGATCCTCCGCCTGCTGACCGCGTCCGGCCAGACGGTGGCCGCCGCCGAGTCGCTGACCGGCGGGCTGCTCGCCGCGGCGCTGACCGACGTGCCCGGCTCGTCCGCCGCCTTCCGCGGCGGCGTGGTGGCCTACGCGCCCGAGGTCAAGGCCAGCGTCCTGGGGGTCGATGCCCCCATGCTCGCCGAACACGGCCCGGTCTACGCGCCGGTCGCCGCGGCGATGGCCGACGGGGTGCGCAAGCTTCTCGGCGCGACGATCGGGGTGGCGACCACGGGCGTCGCGGGACCGGGACCCGCGGACGGCTGGCCGGCGGGAACGGTGCACATCGCCGTCAGCCTGGCCGACGACACCGTGGTGCGGACGATGGCACTGGCCGGAAACCGGGCCGAGGTACGTAGACTGACAGTGGAGCGAACACTCGGCCTGCTACTTGGCCGACTCAGGGAAGCAGAGGGAAGAGCGGCAGATATTACAGCGTTACGTCAGGAGCGAACACACGGGGCGGTGGTCTCGCGGGCTAGCGGCACTGGAAGGTACCGTGGACATATCGGCGGTCGCGCCCAGGGACCCTCGGGAGGTGCTCGGGGAGCGGTTCTGCCTCAGGAAAGGAGTGCGACGATGGTACTGCTTCGTCAACTGCTCGGCGACGTGCTGCGTCGGCTTCGGATCAGGCAGGGCCGCACTCTGCGCGAGGTGTCCGCGTCGGCACGGGTGTCCCTTGGCTACCTTTCCGAGGTGGAGCGGGGCCGCAAGGAAGCGTCCTCCGAGCTGCTCGCCGCGATCTGCGCGGCTCTTGAAACGCCGCTGTCACAGGTCTTCCGCGAGGTGTCGGACAACTTCGCGTTCTCCGAACTGCAGAACGAGCCGATGCTCGGCGTCCCGCGCGAGCCCGGCCTGCGCGTCCCCGCCGGCGTGCCGGGAGCGGCGGGCTCGCTGGACGGCGGCCTGGCGGAGGTCGGGTCGATCGGCGACGTCACCGACATGGTGCCGGTCTGATCAGGCCAGGACGGCGGCGGCAGCGCGCGCGCCGCGTTACCGCCAGACCGGCGCGGCGCCTACATCCAGGCCTTGGGGCTGTCCGTGAGAAGCTGGATGGCGCTCGGCAGCTTGCCGGAGATGATGTCCGCGAGCGTGACCGTCTCCAGGACCGCGCGCTCGTTGGCGCGCAGCGCGATCCACACTCGCTGCAGCGGCTCGGCCGCTCCCGGGTAGCTGACGTTCTCCGGCCGCTCGCCGCGCACGCCGAGCAACTGGCCGTCGATCGCCCTGATGATGTCGGCGAGCGAGATCTCGCTGGCCTGCCTGGCCAGCCAGAAGCCCCCGTCCGGGCCGCGCTGGCTGCGGACCAGCCCGCTCCGGCGCAGGGTCGTCAGGATCGTCTCGAGGAACTTGCCGGGGATCTGCTGAGTCTGCGCGAGCTGCTCGGCGGTGACGTGGCCATCTTGTGCGGCGGCGAGTTCTATGGCCGCGCGCAGCGCGTAGTCGGCGCGTGCAGACAGTCGCATGCGAGCCATTATGCAGCTTCTCGGTTGGTTTTCTGACATCCGACCCGCCGGGACTATGCTGCAATCGTTCGCACCGGCCGGCTGGCGGCCGGATGGCAGGATGGCCTCAAGCGGCAGCGGGACGGCGGAGGTAACTGGATGCTGGGTTCGCGGGAAGTGCTCGTCGAGGTCACCGTCAACGCGGCGCCGCACGCGGCGCGGGTCCCGGCCAGGACGCTGCTCGTGCATTTCCTGCGGGACCGGCTCGGGCTGACAGGAACCCACGTCGGCTGCGACACCACGCAGTGCGGCGCCTGCACGGTCGACCTGGACGGCGTGGCGGTCAAGTCCTGCACGGTCCTCGCCGCGCAGGCCAGCGGCCACGAGATCACCACGATCGAGGGCCTGGCGCCATCCGGCGCCGCCGCGGACCTGCACCCCGTGCAGCAAGCCTTCTGGAAGGAGCACGGCCTGCAGTGCGGCTACTGCACGCCCGGCATGGTGATGGCGGTGCGGCAGATCCTCGCAGACAACCCCGATCCCGCCGAGGCCGACGTCCGGCGGGGCCTGGCCGGCAACATCTGCCGCTGCACCGGCTACCAGAACATCGTCGCCGCCGCCCTCCACGCCGCACGGCGCCTGCGGGAGGCGTGAGGTGTTCCCCGCTGACTTCGGCTATGTGCGCGCGGGCTCGCTGGCGCAGGCGCTGTCCCTGCTCACCGCGTCCGCGGCGGCCGGCGAGGACGCCAAGCTGCTGGCGGGCGGCCAGTCCCTGCTGCCGATGATGAAGCTGCGGCTCGCCACACCGGGGACGCTGATCGACATCGGCGGCATCGCCGAGCTCACGGGCGTCACCGTCGACGCCGGCGGCCTCACCACCATCAGGGCCCTCACCACCTACCGCGCGCTGCAGCACGACGCGCGCATCGCCGCGGCGTTCCCCGCGATGACCGACGCGCTCGCGGTGCTCGCCGACCAGCAGGTGCGCGCCAGGGGCACCGCCGGCGGCTGCGTGGCGCATGGCGACCCCGCCTCTGACCTGCCCGCGGTGCTGCTCGCGCTGGACGCGTCGGTCACGCTGGCCTCCCCGCGCGGCACCCGCGCGGTGCCCCTCGACCGTTTCCTGCAGGGCGTCTTCGCCACCGACCTGGCGCCGGACGAGATCCTCACCGCGATCACCGTGCCAGCCGCCGCCCCGGGCTCGGCCTACCAGAAGTTCGAGCAGCCCGCCAGCCACCTGCCGCTGGCCGGCGTCTGCGCCGCCGTGCGGATGCGAGCCGGGGTCATCACGTCGGCTGGGGTCGCGGTCACCGGCGTCGCCGGACGGCCATTCCGCGCCCTTGGCACCGAACGGTCCCTGGCGTCTGTCCACCCCGCCCCCGCTGTCGTCGCTTCGGCCGCGTCGCAGGTGGCTACCGGAGTCCGCCCCCTGTCCGACCAGCACGCCAGCGGCCCGTTCCGCCTGCACCTGGCCGAGGTGCTGGCCGGCCGGGCGCTGACGACAGCGATCGAGCGCGCCAGGGCCAGCGGGCCCAGCGGGGCGAGCGGGGCCAGCGGGGCGAGCGGGGCGAGCGGGGTCAGCGGGGCCAGCGGGGCGAGCGCGGTCTCATGAGCGATCTCATCGGGCGGGCGATCGTCCGCCGGGAGGACCCGGCGCTGCTCACCGGCCGCGGCGTCTTCCTCGACGACGTGACGCCCGAGGGCGCCCTGCACGCGTTCGTGGTGCGCAGCCCGGTCGCGCACGCGCGGATCGCCGGCCTTGACGTGACGCAGGCGCGCCAGGCGCCCGGCGTCGCGGCGGTCTTCGCCGCCGCGGACCTGGCCGGCGCCGGGCCGCTGCCCGGCGCCGAGGGACTGCCGCCCGGCTCGTCAAGCCCCGCCTACCCGGTGCTGGCCGCGGACACGGTGCTGTGGGCCGGGCAGCCGGTCGCCCTGGTCGTGGCGGACACCCCGGAACTGGCCGCGGACGCCGCCGAGCTCGTCGTCGCCGACTACGACGAGCTCCCCGCGGTGACCGGACCGGAGGAGGCCATGGCGCAGGGCGCCCCGGTGCTGCACGACGGCATGGCGGGCAACGTCGCCTTCACCAGGCGGCTGCGCGCGGGAGACGCGGCGGCGGCGTTCGCCGCCGCCGCGTACCGGGTGCGGCAGCGGATGGTCAGCCAGCGGATCGCGCCGGTGGCGCTGGAACCGCGCGGCGTGCTCGCCTGCCCGGGCGAGGACGGCCGGCTGGAGGTCCGGCTGTCCACCCAGCGGCCGCACGGCGCGCGGAACTGGCTCGCCGCGATCCTGGGCATGCCGCCGGACCGGATCCGGGTTGTCGCCGGGGACATGGGCGGCGGGTTCGGCGCCAAGGGCCCGGTGTACCCCGACCAGGTCGCGGCGATCTTCGCCGCGCGGACGCTGGGCCGGCCGGTGAAGTGGGTCGAGGAGCGCAGCGAGTCCTTCCTCGCCACCACGCACGGCAGGGACCAGGTGGCCGACCTGGAGATGGCCGCGGACGCCGACGGGCTGATCACCGCGATCCGCGGATCGGTGCACGCCGGCTTCGGCGCCTACCTCACCCCGAACGCGCCCGGCTCGCTCCTCGGCCGGCTCGGCCCGATGCTGCCCCAGGGGTACACGATCGCGAGCATCGACGTGGAACTGACCGGCGTGTTCACGAACACGACGCCGGTCGGGCCGTACCGGGGCGCCGGCCGGCCGGAGGCCGCCTACTTCTGCGAGCGCCTGGTGGACCTGCTGGCCGGCCAGACCTGGCTCAGCCCGGCCGAGCTGCGGCGCCGCAACTTCATCGCGCCCGAAGACTTCCCGTACACCACCTGCACCGGGCTGACCTACGACAGCGGCGACTACGAGGCCGGCCAGGCCCTGGCCCTGCGAAAGCTCTGGACGGCGCCCGCCCCGCCGGCCCCCGAGGGCCACCTGACCGGCGTGGGCCTGTCCTCGTTCGTGGAACCCGGCGGCGTCACCCCGCGCGTGCCGGGGCCTGACGGCGCGGCAGGCGACCAGGCGACGGTGACCGTGGCGGCGTCGGGGGAGGTGACCGTCGCGGTCGGCACCAGCGCGCACGGGCAGGGCCACGAGACCGCGTTCGCGCAGCTGGCGGCGGACCTGCTCGGGGTGGGCTACGAGGACGTGACCGTGGTGTTCGGCGACACCGCGACCGCGCCGTTCGGCTACGGCACGTTCGGCTCGCGCAGCGCGGTCGCCGGCGGCACCGCGGTGTACAACGCCTGCCAGGCCGCGCTCGAGGCCGCCCGCCGGGTGGACGCGCCGATGTCGCTGCGGGAGGCCGCGGCCCGGCTCGGCGGCATCTCCGCGACCGCCTCCTCCGGTGCGCCGCCGGAGACCTACGCCTCGGGCTCCTACGCCTGCGTGGTGTCCGTCGACCCGGACACCGGCCGGGTGCGGCTGCTGCGCGTGGTCGCCGTCGATGACTGCGGCGTGGTCATCAACCCGCTGCTCGTCGAGGGCCAGGTGCACGGCGCGATCGCGCAGGGCGTCGGCCAGGCGCTGTACGAGCACGTGCGGTACGACGCCGCGGGCCAGCCGATGTCCGCGTCGCTGCTGGACTACGCGGTCCCGTTCGCCGCCTCGCTGCCCGCGATCGAGTCTTACCTCCTGTCCACCCCGTCCCCGGTCAACCCGCTCGGCGTCAAGGGCATGGGGGAAAGCGGCACGATCGGCGTCACCCCCGCGGTGGTCAACGCCGTCATGGACGCCCTGAGCCGGTACGGCATCGCCCACCTGGACATGCCGCTGACCCCGGAGAAGATCTGGACCGCCATCCGCAACGCCCCCCAGCCATGATCCTGGACGGCGAGCACCTGCCCGGGCGCCGTCGCGGTCTGCACGGTGGTCGAGCTCGCCTCGGTGGCGGGTTGGGCCCGGCGCGGTCTGCAGACGGCGGCGCTATAGCCTGTTCGTATCGTTGCGACTACTGACCGTCATGGCGGTGCCGGCCCGAGGGAACGTCAGGAGCCGCGCCAGCCCCGCTGGATCTGGCCGGCCGCGTACACCCTCGCCGCTGCCGTGCTCTTCCTGTGCTACCTGCGGCTGTCGGGGACGAAGCCGGTCACCTCCGACGGCTCGGTCATCGCCCTGCAGGCGTGGGACATGGCGCTGGCCATGACCGCCGTCGTCCTCGGCGTCCGCCGGTTCCTGCGCACCGACGACCTCATCGCGAACGTGCTGACCGCCTCGGTGCTGATCAACCTCGCGCTGTACACGTTCAGCACGGTGCCGGTGACCACCTACTCAGGGCGGGAGATCGCGTGGATCTTGCCGGCCGGGGCGGTGCTGGCCGGCCGGACGCTGGCCGGCCCGGTTCTCTCCAGGAGACTGGTCCCGCTGCTCGGCGCCGTCGGGCTGTGCTACCTGGTCGCGCTCGGCTACGGCGTCACCAGGCCGCAGCGGCCCGCCGAGGGCCAGAACCTCGCCGGCTGGCTGCAGGCGCACCACCTCAGCTACGGGCTCAGCGGCTACGGGTTCGGCCCGACGACCACGCTGGCGAGCCGCGGCGAGGTCCGGCTGATCCAGCTGACCTGGCTGCCGCACCGGGTCAAGCCGGGCCCCGAGGAATGGAACCCGAGCTGGTACCAGGCGAGCGCGCACGACGCGACCTTCGTCGTGGCACCGGTCAGGCCGAATTCCGCGGACCCGTTCACCCGGGCGCAGGTCACCCGGATCTTCGGCCAGCCGGCGCACGTGTACCGCTTCACCAGCCAGTTCATCATCATGACCTACGACAAGAACCTGCTGAAGCAGGTCCGGTGACGATCCGTTCCAACCGGAGGCTGCCGTCGGCTAGCGCCTGGCTCGAATGTTTGTGTGTACTTTGGCCCCATCCGCGGGGTCAAAGTACACACGAAAGCCTGGACTGCGCCGCGCGGCCGCCCAGCCACCGGCTGAAGAGGGGGAGCCGCCGCGAACCTTTCCCTGACCGGTGGCGTACTGGGGGACGACACCGCGTCGCGAGCGCGGTCCGGAGCGAGTGCCTGAAGGAGCGTGCAGTGATCGCAGCAGCCGAGACATCGGAG
>DAHVAN010000295.1 GCA_027314595.1 Actinomycetota bacterium
TGAGGTCGTACGCCTCGAAAATCTCCATGATCTCCCTGTCAGACTTGGTCACAGGTCCCTCCGTGTCGAGCGGGGTAAGGCGAACCACCTCAAACCCACTCACACCGGAGGGACCGCCTGCATCACGACACGCCGTGACCCGGCGGGAGAACCGGCCGTCAGCCTGGACGCCAGATGGCCACAGGCCTGGAATTCTGATGACCGCGTACCGGGAGTTAACTGACCGCACACCTGTATTTTCTCGTGACCGCTAGCACTCATGACCGTGGCGGCCGAGTGGCTGACCCGCTGGCAGCCGATCGCCATGCATCGCGCGATCCTCGCGGGCGCCGCGCCTGCCCGACTGTCGGAGGCCGCCGGGATGAGCGTCCGCCATGTGTTCGAGCGGTGGCAGCGATGGGCGGAAGCTCAGCGACACCTCATGATAGGCGGTCGGCCGTCCGTGTCCGAAGAGGAATATGCGACGGTGCTCGCATGCTTCGCCGAAGCCTGTCTCGGACCGCTCAAGCGGTAGCCTACGGGCGCAACGCCGAACTCCCCTGACGTCGGTTGTCCGGGGAGTTCGGCGTTCTCTGGGTTATCTTGCCCGGCGGGCGGCTACGGCCCCAACACCACGTAGTTAAGGGTTGAGGTAGCTCACCGCTACTCTGACCTGGGATTTTTTGGATGCGGAGACGGAGAGGGACTCCCGTGCGGTAGGCGTTTGGGTATCGAATCCAGCCGTCCGCAAGGAGTCCCGCGTGTCATCATGCCTTCATCCATCCGGTCCCGCAATCCGTCTCCGGCGAGGTCCCCGCTGACGGGACGCCGTCGGGGACGCTCGTGGTCGGGTCCGCTGACCTGCGGGTTAACGGCGCGACGGTCACGGTGGCGGGGAGAGCGCCGTCGAAGGGCCAGGACACGGCGTTCTGCCGCCTGGTGCTGACGGCCCCGGCGGTCGTCCGGCGGGACGGGACGGTCCTGGCGGACGCGTGGCTCCCGGACGTGGCCCGGCTCGGGGAGCTGGAAGCGCACCTGGGCGACGGCGTGATCGAGGACCTGGTGGCCGAGGCGGTCCGGGAGGGAAGGCTCCCGCGACGGGAACGGCGCCGGATCATGTCTTATCCGCTGGTCATCCGCCTGATGATCGCCATGGCCCTTGCACCGGACGGTTCCTATTGCGAGGCGCTGTCGCGGCTGGCCGGGCTGCTGGCCGACATCCCGTTCGCCCGGCAGTGGCACATCCCGACGGAGAAAGTGATCACTGACTGGCGGCGGCCGGTGCCGCCCGCCCTGGCGGAGGCTTTGTTCTGGAAGGCCGCCGGGCCGCTGTTCAGCGACGGGGACGCGTCCGCGGTCACCCTCGCGGGCAGGCCCGTCGCCGCGGTCGACGGGATGCTGGTCAACGTCGCGGACACGAAGAGGAACCGGGAGTTCTTCGGGACGACCGGGACCGCGGACGGCTCCTCCCCGTTCCCGCAGCTCCTGGTGGTCGCCCTGATCGCCCGGGCCGGGCGCGCGATGCTCGGGGCCATCCTGGGCCAGGCGACGGCCGGGGAGCAGTCCCAGCTCAAGCGCCTGGTCGCCCGCCGCCCGGACCTGTTCCGCGGCCTCGTGGTCTGCTTCGACCGCAACTTCCGTGCGCCACGAGGCGCACTGCCGTATCGCCCGTGCAGCGGGCGCGAACCAGAGGAGGTGTTCGTGGGCCTGATGGCTTACCTGGACCCGTAAGGCAGTCCAGGGACAAGAGCATGCCAGGAAACCGGCGGCCGCTGCCGATGCGCACGGGGCGGAGCGCCGGGCGGCCCGCGCGATAAGGCAAGAGCCATACTGCCCGAAGCCCAGTCTCCAGAAGGTGCAAGCGGTCACCCGCCGGAAAGGTGCACGAAGCCGGCGCCGGCCCCTGCCGCGGGGTAGGGAAATACTCGCGGCAATCCTCCGGGGCGCGGGAGCGATGCCCGGTCAGGGCATTGAAGGAGACGGACGGGATGCCTAAGTCGCGCTAGCACGTACGGCAGTGACGAACGTGGGATCGACCCCGGCGCGCGAGCGACCCGGGGCGACGGAGCGCCCGTAGTAGCCGGCGGAGTCACGACCGTCCAATCTGGAGGCCGGGAGAGCCGGACCACAGGGCGAAGGGGCGCAGGCGACTGAACGGTCGAGGACCATGAGGTAGGCGAAATGCAGACAGCCGAAGTGGTATTGGGCGTTCTCCGCGAGCGCGGCAGGAAGGGCCTGCCGTGCGAGCAGCTCTACAGGCAGATGTTCAATAAGGATCTGTACCTGGTGGCCTACGGGAACATCTACTCCAACAAGGGGGCGATGACGCCGGGAGTCACCGGGGAAACCGCAGACGGCATGTCCGAGGAAAAGATCGAACAGATCATAGAGGCGATGCGGCGCGAGAGGTACCGGTTCGCCCCGGCCCGGCGCGTCTACATCCCGAAGAAATCGGGAAAGCTTCGCCCGCTCGGAATGCCGACGTGGTCAGATAAGCTGATCGGCGAGGTGGTCCGCCTCTTGCTGGAGGCCTATTACGAACCGCGTTTCTCGCGCAGCTCACACGGCTTCCGAAGAGGACGCGGATGTCATACCGCACTGCGGGACATCCGCGAGACCTGGACCGGGACCGCATGGTTCATCGAGAGCGACATTACCGGCTGTTTTGATAATCTCAGTCACGAGGTAATGCTCTCGGTGCTCTCCGAGAAGATTCACGACCAGCGGTTCCTCCGGCTTATCAGAAACATGCTGGAAGCCGGGTACCTGGAAGACTGGGAATATCATCAGACGCTCAGCGGAGTTCCGCAGGGCGGGACCTTGTCTCCAATCCTCAGTAACATTTGCCTCGACAAGCTCGACAAGTTCATCGAGCAGGAAATAGTCCCCCAGTATACGCGGGGGGAGCGCCGGGGCCGCAATCCGGAATATGTGCGGATGAAGTCCCGGATGCAGTACGCGCGGAGGACCGGGAACCGGGACAGAGCCCGGGAACTGGCCAAGGCAACGCGCACGCTCCCCTACTCGGACCCGATGGACCCCGGATTCCGGCGTCTCAGGTACATAAGGTACGCAGATGACAGCATAATGGGATTTATCGGGCCAAAGGCCGAGGCCGAGGAGATCAAGGCCAGGGTCGCGGCGTTCCTCCGGGAGACCCTCGGGCTGGAACTGAACGCGGCCAAGACCCTCATCACGCACGCCCGCAGCCAGCGGGCGCGCTTCCTCGGATACGACATCACCGTCCAGCACTGCGACACGAAGCGCACCGGAGGCCGGAGAGCTGCCAACGGCAAGATAGCGCTGCGCGTCCCGCCGGACGTGATCAAGGCCCAGTGCGCCCGCTACCGGCAGCACGGCAAGCCGTGGCACCGGTCCCGGCTCCAGAACCTGGACGAATACGACATCGTGCGGATCTACGGAGCCGAGTACAGAGGCGTGGTCAACTACTACCTTCCCGCCCAGAACGTCTCAGCCCTCAGCACGCTGGAATGGCATGCCGTCACATCGATGCTGAAGACGCTGGCCGCCAAGCACCGCTCCACCGTCTCCAAGATGGCCGCCCGCCATGCGGCAAAGGTCACCACGGCTCACGGCCCCAGGAGATGCTTCGAGGCCAGGCGCAGACGCGAAGGAAAGGAAGACCTGGTAGCGCGTTTCGGGGGGATACCCCTGCGACAGGACCGGCGGGCGGTCGTCCGCGACCCTGCCCCGGTCCCGGTGCCCGCGCCCCGCAAGGAGCTGCTGTCCAGGCTCCGCAAGCGGACGTGCGAGCTATGCGAGACCGGTGCCACGGTGGAAGTCCACCAGGTCACCGACCTCAAAGCGCTCGGCAGGCCGGGACCGGGCCAGCCCGCGTGGGCCGCGCTCATGACGAAGATGCGCCGCAAGACGCTCATCGTCTGCGCGACATGCCATGAATGGATCCGCGCGAACCCGGTCGCTCGTCTTTCCGAGTTAGGCAGCCTGGGCCTCGCAGGTCAGGATGCTGCCGGTCATTTTCCGGTCCTGGCCGCAGCCTGGGCCGATGGGGTTTATTCGGGCTCCGGTGAGCGCGTCGCGGAGCGCGGTGTGCATGTCGGCGGCTGAGGGGGTGGCCTTGGCCCGGTACCACGGGCTGCGCAGGCGGCGCTGCTCAAGGCCGGCGGCGGGGTCACAGGAGATGGCGTACCAGGTGATCATCAGGGACTGGACGAGGAACGCGAACGGGACGGCGCGCTCGACGGCCCTGGCGGTGCGGTTGCAGGCGCCGCCGGCGCCGGTGACCTGCTTGCCGGCCGCGCTGGAGGGCTCGATGGGCCACCGCCAGGAGTACCGCTCGATCGCTTCTTGCGGGGACAGGCTGGTATCGAGGGTGAAGATGCCCAGGCTATACGGTTTCTTCGAGTCCGGTTCGCGCATCAGGACGAGCTGGCCGGGGGTGCCCTTGAAGCTCCCGTACCACAAGCCGGGCCAGGCCGTGTCCGGCGACGTTGTAGGTGGCCACGGCGGGCCGTGTTTGCGTCGTTAACGGTGTCTGTCGGGGTGATTCGGCGGGTTCGCGAGACGCGGGGAGATGGACGGCGTCACCGTGGCCGTGAAGAGGCGGCAGCGGCCCTCCCCGTGATCTCTTGGCAGTGACTGCGGGGAAGGCCGCCTGACGGTGCCGGAGGTGGCACCTGGTGGTAACGGTACGGGGTTCTGCGGAGAGTATCGAGTCGCGCTTGCTGGCCGGGGTGCTGCGGTGCCCGTGCGGCGGGGTGCTCGGCCCGTGGGGGCATGCCCGCCGGCGGGTGATCGCGATGCCGGATGGCCTGGAGGAGTTCTGGCCGCGGCGGTCGCGGTGCCGTTCGTGCGGGCGGACGCATGTCCTTCTTCCTTCCGGCTTGTGGTCGCGGCGCCGTTACGGGGCCGCGGTGATCATGGCGGTGCTGGCGCTGGCGGCGCAGGCCGCGGCGGCGGGCCGTGCGGTAGCGCGGCCGTGGCTCCGGGTTCCGGGCGGGCGGCGGCAGGTGCCGGCGTCGACGGCCCGGTCGTGGCGGTCGCGGTTCGCCTTGCATGCGGCGGGCCTGCGGGAGCAGGTGATGCGGCTGCTGCCGCTGGCGTCGGCGGGGGAGGCGGCCCGTCCGCTGGCCCCGTGGGGGGCGCCGGCCGGCGACTGCCTGGCGGCGCTGGAGGCGGTGACGGCCGGGCTGCGGGAGCGGCCGGGGCTGGCCGCGGTGTCGGCGCACGAGGTGGCCGCGCACCTGTCCGGCGGGCTGTGGCTGGCGCCGGCGATGCCGGCCCTGGAGTTCAACGCGAGCCTGTTCCATATGGCCGTGATGTCGCCTTCGTGATCATGCCGGCGGGCGCATGGTCGGGATATCCGGTCATGAACCGGGCATTTTCTGGAGGCAGGCATGACGGCAGCGGACCGGGAGGCCGCGGCCCGCCGGCAGCGCGCGCAGGAGATCGCGCTGTGGCGGTGGACGCTGGTCGAGCCGGCGATGGACCATGCCCTGACGGCGCGGCAGCGCGGGCAGGTGGTGCGGGACCTGGC
>DAHVAN010000246.1 GCA_027314595.1 Actinomycetota bacterium
GCTTCGCTATAATAGGACTCGTCTCCACTCCACGCTCGGGTACCGGACACCGCAGGAAGTCCTGGACGAGTACCTGAACGGGCAGGAAGCAGCGTGAAATAACCGCAAATTCCCTGTCCGGAAAACGGCGGGCAGCTCAGACCGTCACCAAGCTCTACAGCGACCGCGCCGCGCCCGGCGGTCGGCTCGATGCCTACTACCAGTCCGACCGGCCATGGTGCCTGTCCGATACCGTCCGGGTCCGCCCCTCGGAACTGTCCGCGCTGCGGCTCACCGTGAACGGCAAGGACCACGCCGTGGACTTCGCCGCAGTGCTCACCTGGTGCCGGGAGCACCTAGATCCGGGTCGGCTGGTCTGGGCCGCCGTCACCCAGGGCGACCCGACTGACCTCAACATTGGCTGGTCCCCGGCAAGCGGACCAGTCTGGTTCGACTACGATACCGGCGGCCTCAACGCTCTGCCCGGCGAGTTCGCCTGCTTTCTGCTCTACCAGCGCCTGCACGGCGCATGGCTCACCCCCAGGTACAACCCCGCCGCCTTCCGCGACCACCCGGGTGCCTTGGCCCCGCCCGGCAGCCCGCCGCCCGCCGTCCGCGCGGCCCTCCGGTCATCCTCGCTCACGATCAACTACCGGCACGCCCCCAGCGCCGCCCGGCGGCACGTCATCCGCCGCTACCTTGACGAGGTCGTCCTGCCCGCAGCAAGCAGCCTCGGCATCAACGCCGTGGCACAGTGGCTGCGTCCCTACCTGGTCATGCGGCTGCTGGCCGTCTATGACCTCGCCACCATCCAGCCAGCCGACACCGCGCTGTCCCTCGCCCTGCTCGCCCAGGTAATCGACCCGGTCACGCCCCTGACAAGCATCCTCAGCCTCGACAAGTCAGCCGCTACCAGCAGCCTCGGCTAGCAACGCCTCCCGGTTAGCCATGATGAACTCCTTCAGCGACCCCGGCTTCAGGTCAACCCCGGCCAGGTCATCGCCAAGCAGGTCGACCCGGTCCACGTCATAGCCGCCCCGCGAGGGATCGGCCAGTTCCGGGCCGCCCCGCCGCGCCTCGTCCATCGTCACCAGGCGAGCCACAAAAAAATACTGCACGGCCACGCCCGAATCCGAGGGCGAACTGTGCAGAAACACCCGCGATGCCCCCGACGCCTCGGCTCCCAGTTCCTCGGCCAGCTCCCGGCGCAGCGCCGCCTCCACCGACCCGTCGGCCTCCTCAACCCCACCGCCAGGTGCGGTCCAGTACGGCGGCTGTCCTGGCTTCGTCCGCTTGATCAGCACAAGCCGACCCCAGTCATCAATCAAGATCGCCCGCGCGGCACGCCGACCAACCGCCACCGTCAACTGTTCTGTCACAGCCAACAGTTTATGCAGCAAGCACGCCGCTGGAGCCCCTGGGCTTTCACGGCTGTGGTGATCATCGAATGCCTTCTTTTCGCAATCACCGTGTGCAGCGATTCCGTGTGGCAGACCTGACTCGTCACCTGCTGGATGAGACGCCCGAGGAGCGCGCGGTCCTGGCGATGTTCGCGAACATGGTGCGCGTCCAGGGCGGGGGGACCGTTGCGGACGTGGGATGCGGGCCGGGAGGATCACGGCCCACCTGCGCCAGCTGGGCGTAGACGCATTCGGGATCGACCTGTCCGCGAAGATGATCGAGGTGGCAAGGCGTGAGCACCCTGGTCTCCGGTTCGATGTCGGCTCAATGACGGACCTCGCCCTCGCTGGCGCCTCGATGGCTGGCCTGGTCGCCTGGTACTCGCTGATCCACGTCCCGGACGATGGGGTCAGCTCGGTCTTCGCGCACTTCCAGCGGGCGCTTCGCCCGGGCGGGCCGCTGCTGCTCGGTTTCCACGCCGGTGACGATGAGGGTCATGACGTCGCATTTCCCGCCGGGCGGGATGTCGCCGCCCAGGAGGCGGCTCATGGCTGCCCTGATCTTCGCCTCGTTGTCGGCGAGCTGCTGCCGGGTAAGCTGGTTCACCCCGGACGGCATCGCCGGACATCGGCCTCATCGACCAGACCGCACGTTTCGCGCTCTCCCGCGGCTACCACATGATCGTCGAGGGCATCTTCAGCGCCGACCACTACGGCGCGATGCGCACCGCCCTGATCAGCGACCACCCGGCCGCGCCTTCGCCCACTTCCTCGACGTCCCGTTCCCCGAGACGCTCCTTCTCTCGGGATCCAACGCGTCGCGGCAGGCAGTTTTAGCGAATCGGTGCAGCTCAGAAGCACTTGAGTCGACTCTAGCGGCTGCAACAGGTGTGGCGCAATTACCTTGCATAGCGCCGAGCCGAGCCTCCTTGATTTCGGTAGTCCTCGCCTCAGCAAGGCGGGGACCCGGCGGCTGGCGGTTCTGCCTGGGGTATCGCGAGGAAGCGGATGGCCATCGGGCGTGCGTCCGGTGGCGCGAGTTCCTCGGCGTAGCTGTGCTTGCGTAGCAGGTCAAGGTACTCCGCGTAGAACGCGTGTACCCCTTCCCTTGTCATCCAGGTCCCGGTGCGCTGCGCCTGGACCCAGCCGTCAGGTCCCTCGTACTCGGCCAGCGCCCGGATGTACAGGTCGATGTCGGCGCTGAGCCGCTGGCTGTTCCACTCCGCCAGCGCGCTGTCCTCTTCCGGGGTGCGCTCTGCGGGCGCGGCCGTTATGTGCTCGACGGGCAGCAGCCGCCACCAGCGCTCACGGCCGCCAGAGCGTTCCGGGATCTCCTCGATGAGGTGCTGTTCCGCGAGCTTGCGCAGGTGGTAGCTGGTCGTGCCGGTCGATTCGCCGAGTGACCGGGCGACAGTGGTTGAGTTCGCCTCCCGGTGCTGGCCGATGTAGTCGAGGATTCGCCGCCGGACGGGGTTGGTGAGCGTCTTGTACAGCTCCGTGCGCTCCGCGCTGGTGCCGGCCGTGGGCTGGCGTGCTGACGGGTCCATGACTGGAGTGTACCGCAGAATAAGTTTGCAAAATTAATTTGCAGACTATCTCTGCGATGCCGTACTGTCAGAACCGGGCGCGTCCGCCAGGACGGGCCCTGACTGAACCGAAGGGAGAAGACCCATGCTGCTGGGCAGGACCCCGGACGGGGGCGCCGCACCCGCGATCCGGTGGCTGGCAAGGCTGATCGCGGTCTCCGCCGTGGTCCTGGTCCCGTGGGCCGCGTACCTGGCGCTGAGCCTCCCGGCGAGCGTTGGCGCACAGCACTGGCCGCTGGCGTGGACCGGCCTGGACGTAGCGGTAGCCGCCGGCCTGGCGGCTACCGCGTGGCTCGCCGTCCGGCGCGACCGGCGCACGGCCTTCCCGGCCGTGTCCGCCGCGACCCTGCTACTCGTCGATGCGTGGTTCGACGTGTGCACCGCGCCAGCCGGACGCCCCTTCGCGATGGCCCTGGCGGACATGTTCATCGAGGCCGCCGAGGCAGCAGGCTGCCTGGCGCTCACGGCCGCCGTCTGGCGCGCCACCGCGTGCAAGGCAGTACCGCAGGGGGATGCCCGGTGAACCGCCGTGCCCTCGCCTTCGCGGGTGCATCCGCCGCCGCAGTCGGCGCAGCGGCGGCCTGGTGGTTCACCGACTCCGCGCCCTATCCCTACGCGCAGCGCAGGCTCCTGGACCTGCCGCTGCCGTTCCTGACCAACCGGCGGCTCGACGCGCTGCTCGCGATACGGCCAGGAGAACGGGTGCTGGAGATCGGCCCCGGCACCGGACTGCAGGCGCTGCACGTCGCGGGCCAGCTGGGCGACGATGGCCGCCTCGACATCATCGACATCCAGGACCAGATGCTGGACCACGTGATGAGCCGCGCGAGGGCAGCGGGCATCACCACGATCACCGCGGCGAAGGCCGACGCGCGCGAGCTTCCGTTCCCCGATGCCACCTTCGACGCCGCCTACCTGGTGACCGTCCTCGGCGAGATCCCTAACCAGGCCGCCGTCGTGCGCGAACTGCGGCGTGTCCTCAAGCCAGCCGGGCGGCTCGTCGTCGGGGAGTTCCTCGACCGCCACTACGTGCCCATCGTGGACCTGCTCGGCTACGGTAACGAAGCCGGGCTTGAGCTGTCCGGGCGGCTCGGCCCGCCGCTGGCCTACTTCGCCCGCCTGCGGCCCGACCGGTCACCGGCCTGATGACAGTCTGCTTGGCATCACTACGCCTCGCCCGCCGCCGTGAACGGCAGCCTAACCGAAAGCGGCCCGCGAATGGGCGGACTGGATCCGCCAGCATGCCGAGCGCACCGACCCGCTGAACGGGCCGCTGCGCCTGGTGCAGGTCACCTTCTGCAGTCACGAAGAACTCCAGCCCCAGATGAATGGCTGGAGCGCCCACGGGCCGTACCGGCGCTAGCTGCAGCCTGCAGCGATGGCACGGCGTGACTTGGCTGTCAACGAGGGGCACCCGGTGACGATGGTCAGTGCGCGTGGATGCGCTAGCGTGAAGGCTATGAACGATCGCGCGCGCCGTCCCGCCTACGAGCCACTGACCGTGGCCCGGCTGGGGACGCTGATGGCCGGCGCGGATGAGTCCCGCCGGTGGCGCCTGGTCGCTGAGTTCCTGGAGGACTACCGGTGGGAGCCGCTGGAGGCACGCCCCGCCCTGCTGTCGGATGCACCCCCGCCGACCGGTGACGAGCACTGGGACGTCTTCCTCGCAGCACTGGCCGAGCACTTCGCGGCCCGCGACGGGCACCCGGCCCCGGCCTGGACCGAGGAACGGGTCCTACGGCAATTCTGGTTCCCGTTCAACACCCGCTCCGCCCGGGCCGAAGCCATCGTGCACGCCCCCGCGGCCTTCCGCCGCCGCGGCGTCTACGTCTCCCCCCAAGAGCTGGAGGTCGCGTGAGCGAGGCCGACCCGCTCCTCGACCGAGCCGCCATCCAGGACGCCTTCCGCCGCCTCGGCGAGCGACTCGCCCGCCGGGGCATCGTCGCCGATATCTACGTCATCGGCGGCGCCGCCATGACCCTCGCCTACGACGCCCGCCGCTCCACTCGCGACATCGACGCCGTCTTCCAGCCCCACGGCGCGGTCCTCGAAGAAGCCTGGGCAGTCGCCGACGAACTCGGCCTGCCCCGCTGGTGGCTCAACGAGCAAGCCAGCTCCTACGCCGCTCGGGGCGGTGACCAGAACGCCCCGCACGTCTTCGACCACCCAGGCCTCCGCGTCTCCGCCGCCTCCCCCGAGCACCTCCTCGCCATGAAGGTCCTCGCCGGCCGCCGCCGCGACGCCGACGACATCACCTACCTCGTCAAGCACCTCGGACTCGCCAGCACGGCCGACGTGCTGGCGGTCTGTACGGCCGTATTCCCCGACGAGCCCGTCCCTGATCGGTCCCGGCTCATCTTGGACGACCTCTTCGACAAAGGCTAGCCATGCCGGAACGGCCCTGCGCGGGAGCCACTTCGCGCCGCGTTTCCAGTCACCACGCTTGCATTCCGGCATCGTTGCGGCGAATTGCTCAGGGCAGGACGCGGAGTGGCCGCCGAATGTCCTGCCCTCCCCATACCATGACGCCATGCCCGGGGACATCAGCATCGACGAGATCACCTGGCTGCGGGCCAACAGCCCAGCCTGGCGACTGCTGCGTGCCGAGAACGCCCCGCTCGTACTCGGCTTCTTGCACCGGGTCTTCGTGCACGGCAACGCTCGGGCCGTGTCCGCAGCCGACCTAGAGGCCCTGCTCGATGACGAGCTGTACGCGATCCGCCAGCGCAATCCAGATAGCTTTCCCAAGAGCGCCCGTGACTACCTCGACGACTGGGCGCGCCCAGAGGCCGGCTGGCTGCGCAAGTACTACCCCGACGGCATTGACGAGCCGCACTTCGACGCCACCCCCGCCGTGGAGAAGGCGCTGGCGTGGGTGCGCTCGCTGGGCGAGCGCGAGTTCGTCGGTACAGAGTCGCGGCTGAACACCATCTTCGAGTTGCTGCGGCAAATCGTCCATGGCACCGAGGCCGACCCGGCCGCTCGGATCGAGGAGCTGACCCGCCGCCGGCAGGAGATCGATGATGAGATCGAACGGGTGCTCGCCGGTGAGGTCCCAGTGCTGGACCGCAGTGCCGTCCGCGACCGGTACCAGCAGCTGACCGCGACCGCTTGGGAGCTACTGTCGGACTTCCGGCAGGTCGAGGAGAACTTCCGCCGGCTGGACCGGCAGTTGCGGGAGAAGATCGCCGGGTGGCAGGGGGGCAAGGGAGAACTCCTCGATGACGTGCTCGGCAGCCGTGAGTCCATCGCCGGGTCCGACCAGGGGCGCTCTTTTCAGGCCTTCTACGACTTCCTGCTCAGCCAGGCCCGGCAGGAGGAACTAGCCGGGCTGCTGGACCGCGTCAATGAGCTAAGCGACCTAGCCGAGCGCGACCCTCGGCTACGGCGGGTCCACTACGACTGGCTGGACGCGGCCGGGCGTACTCAAGCGGTCGTCGCGCAGCTGTCCGAGCAGCTCCGCCGCTTCCTCGATGACCAGGCCTGGTTCGAGAACCGGCGGGTCATCGACATCCTGCGCGAGATCGAGGGAAGCGCGCTGCGGCTGCGCGATGCCCCGCCGGCCGGCCTCACAGTCGAGATCGACGCCGCCGCGCCCGCCCTTTCCCTGCCGTTCGAGCGCCCCCTGTACGCGCCGGTCCGCAAACCCCGCCTCGACAGCCAGGACATCCGGCCCGCTGGCCGCGACGAAGAGACCGACCCCACCGCCCTGTTCGAGCAGGCCCACGTCGATCCGGGGCCGCTCCGCGACGCCGTCCGGGCGGCGCTGCGCCGCTCCGCGCAGGCGACCCTGGCCGAGATCGTCACCGCCGTGCCGTTACGTCAAGGCCTCGCCGAGCTGGTCGCTTACCTGGCGCTGCGCGACGACGCCTTCACCGCCGTCTTTGACGACACCTGCCAGGAGCGGGTCACCTGGACCGACGCTGACGGCCTTGGCCGCACCGCCACCTTGCCGCGCGTCACCTTCACCCGTGCCGGAGCCGCCCGATGACCGACCCCAGCCTGTCTCTCGCCGTCATCCCGCTGATGAAAGGCGTCGTCTACCGTGACGGCAACGAGGCCGCCTGGCAGCAGGTCCGGCAGCTTCAGGCCCAGGTCCGCGACTACGTGGACGTCCTCGGCCTGCAAGTCGTCATCGACGAAGCCGAGGGCTACGCGTACCTGCGCCAGCGCCCCGCCGATGACGAGGAGGCCGGGCAGCTGCCTCGGCTGGTCCCGCGCCGGTCACTGTCGTTCCACGTCAGCCTGCTGTTGGCGCTGCTGCGCAAGAAGCTCGCCGAGTTCGACGCGCAGGGCAGCGACACCCGGCTGATGCTCACCCGCGCGCAGATCGTGGAGATGCTGCGCGTCTTCCTCGCGGAGACGAGCAACGAGGCGCGGCTCATCGACCAGATCGACGCTCACATCGGCAAGGCGGCCGACCTCGGGTTCCTGCGCCCGGTGAAGAACGCCGAGCAGTTGTACGAGGTCCGCCGCATCCTCAAGGCCTACATCTGGGCGCTCACCCCGGACGGCCGCAACGCCCTGGTCACCGGCGACATCGGGTCCGGGAAGTCCACCATCGTCGACGCCGTCACGACGCTGCTGCTGCCTGCCCACAAGATCGCGTACAACAAGGCGGCCGGCGCAGAGACCCGCGAGCGGTCGCTGCGCTCCTACGTGCTCGGCCACTACAAGTCCGAGCGGAACGAGATCACTGGCGGAACCCGCCCCATCGCGCTGCGGGACGCCACGAAATTCAGCGTCCTGCTCGGTGTCTTCGCCAACGAGGGCTACGACGAGACGATCACCCTCGCCCAGGTCTTCTACATGAAGAACGGTGACGTCGGCGGCCAGCCGGACCGGTTCTACGTCACCGCCGATTCTGCCCTGTCGGTCAGCGACCAGTTCGCCGGGTTCGGCGCCGACATGAACGCGCTCCGGCGGAAGCTGCGGGCGACGGCAGGCGTGCGCCTGCACGATGGCTTCCCCGAGTACAGCCGGGACTTCCGTCGCCGCCTCGGCATCGAGTCCGAGCAGGCCATGGAACTGTTCCACCAGACCGTGTCGATGAAGGCGGTCGGCAACCTGACCGACTTCGTCCGCGAGCACATGCTCGAGCCGTTCGACGCTGCCGGGGCCGTCGCCGACATCATCGCCCACTTCGAGGACCTCACCAAGGCCCACGAGGCGGTCCAGCGCGATCAGGCCCAGCTCGCGCTGCTGAGCCCGCTGCTGAAGGAACTCGACGCCCACGACGCGGTCGACGAGGAACTGCGCACCCTCGCCGACCAGCGCGACGCGCTGCCGTACTACTTCGCCGACATCAAGGCCTATCTCCTCGACGTCTCGCTCACCAGCCTGGCCAAGCAGCGAGACAAACTCGCCGCCGAGCAGGGCGCGCTGACCACGGTCCTCAAGGGGCTGCGGCAGCAGGAGACGGACCTGCAGGTCCAGCGGGCCGGGCACGGCGGCAACCAGCTCGCCGACATCGAGCGGCAGATCAGCGACAGCGAGGCCGTCCGGGACACTCGGCATGCGCGCGCCCTGGCCTTCGGCGACCTGCTACGGCAGGCGGCCCTGGATCCGGTCGTGACCAGCGAGCACTTCACCGACCGCCGAGGCCAGGTCACCGCGGCGGCCGACATGACGAAGCAGGCCCTCAGCGACAGCCAGAACGCCCTTACTGACGCCACCGTCGCCAAGCGGGACCTCGACGAGCAGGCCGGGGACGTCAACCGGGAGCTGCTCAGTCTGCGGTCCCGTAAGAGCAACATCCCGGCCCGAGACCTCGCCCTGCGCCAGCGCCTGTGCGCCGAACTGCGGATCGGCGAGGACAACCTCCCGTTCGCCGGTGAGCTGATCAAGGTCCGCGACGAGGAAGCGGACTGGGAGGGGGCAGCCGAGCGGCTGCTGCGCGGCTTCGCCCTGTCCATCCTGGTCCCGGACGGGCACTACCCGGCCGTCTCCGACTGGATCGACGGCCATCATCTCGGCGGCAAGTTCGTCTACTACCGCGTCCCATCGGCTTCCGCCCTCGGTCCGCTCCCGCTGCCCCGGCTGGCGGCTCACTGGCCACCAAGCTTGAACTCAAGGAGTCACCGTTTGCCCGCTGGCTGGACCGCGAGCTCACCCGGCGGGCTGATGTCGACTGCGTCGAATCCATGGCGCAGTTCCGCCGAGCCCACAAGGCGATCACGAAATCCGGGCAGATCAAGAGGAACGGCGGCTACCACGAGAAGGACGACCGGAGCCGGATCGGCGACCGGAGCCACTACGTCCTCGGCTGGACCAACCAGCGCAAGATCGACGCGCTGGTGGCCCGCGCTACGGTCCTCGTCGGCGACATCGCGAAGGCCGCCGATGTAATCAAGCTCCACACCGCGACCCGGGACGCCGCCATCGAGCGCGGCAAGGTCCTTTCCGGCCTGGCCCAGACCACCGAGTTCGCCGACATCGACTGGCAGTCTGTCGTTACCAAGATCGCGGACCTGACCGCCAAGCACCAGCGGCTGGCCACCGCCTCCTCCGAGCTGGCCAAGATCGACGAGGAGCTCAAGGCGGTCAGGCGGGACATCGGGGACGCTGAAGGCGAGAGCCAGCGGCTCACGGCTGCCCTCGGGGCCATCGACCAGAGCATCGCCGGTTCGGGGGACGAGCTTCTGGACGCCCGGGCGGTCCTCGACGCCGCGGAGGCTGAGGCGGCGCGAGAGCAGTTCGCCGCGCTCGTTCCTCTCCTTGAAAACAACGGCCTGCAGCCACCTCAGCGGCCCCAGGACTGCGGCAAGGCCGAGGCCGAAGCCTCCCGCACCCTCGCGGGCGTCGCGGAGCGGCGCGGCAAGCGCCGCTCCGAGCTGGCGAACCGGGCCACCGCCATGATGACCGCCTTCCGCGCCCAGTACCCGGCCGAGACCAGCGAACTCGACGCCAGCACCGCCGCGGCGGCGGGCTTCCGCGAGCTGCACGCCCGGCTCGCCAACGACGACCTGCCCCGGTTCCAGCAGCAGTTCAAGGACTACCTCAACACGAACACGATCCGCGACATCGCCACCTTCCAGTCCCGGCTCAACCGCGAGGCCGACCTCATCAAGGAGCGCATCGCGACCATCAATGCCTCCCTCGTCGACATCGATTACGACCCCGGCCGGTACATCCGGCTGGAACCCGAGCAGACGCCGAACACTGACATCCGGGAGTTCCGCTCCGACCTGCGGGCCTGCACCGAGGGCACCGTTTCTCAGATCGGCGCCGGTGACGACCAGTATTCTGAACAGAAGTTCCTGCAGGTCAAACGGATCATCGAGCGGTTCCGCGGCCGAGAGTGCCAGACTGAGGCCGACCGGCGGTGGACGGCCCTGTCGCCCTAGAACTGTTCGGCACGCTGGGCCTGCAACTGCTGATCGTCACCCCGCTGCAGAAGATCCACGTCATCGAGCCCTACGTCGCCGCCGTCGGCTTCGACGACAACCCCACCAGCATGTTCTCCCGGCTGCAGACCCTCACCATCGAGGAGTACCGGGCCAGGCGGGCAGCCCACGCCCTCGCCGCCGTGACCAGCACCCAGCCTGCCGCCTGACATGGCCGCCCCCTGGACCACCCCGGCCGCCGTCCGGGAAAGCGCGAGCAAGAAGGTGACCGGATGGCTGTCCGGCTACGTCGCCGGCGCAGAGTTCAACCCGGTCCGCTTCCCTATCCGGGGGCCCGCCGCGGCCGAGCTCGGCGACCGGTACGACGAGGCCCGCCGCTGGGCCGCCGACTGGGACCGCGCCGCGCGCGGGCCGCTGCGCGTGGAATACAAGACGGTCGGCGGGCGCTCCTTCGGCGCTAACGATATTCCCGCGGCCGCCTGGCTCGACAGCTACGATCACGCCTGGGAGGCGACCGGCAGCCGCGCCCACGCCCGCGCCTTGGCCGCGCTGGCGGAACGCACCCGGTCCGCCCATCCGGCGTTGCTGCCCTGGTTGGCCCGCCGGCCGCTGAAGGCCCTGGACCTGGCGGACAGCTGGGACCGGCTCCTAGCGGTCATCGGCTGGGTTCTCGCCCGTGACACCACCGGCCTCTACTTGCGGCAGGTCGACATTCCCGGCGTCGACACCAAGTTCATCGGCAGGCACCGCGGGGTCCTCGCCGAGTTGCTGGACCTGGTGCTGCCGCCAGGGCGCGTGAACGCCACCGGCGGCGGGTTCGATGAACGCTACGGGTTCCTCTGCAAGCCCGGCTACGTCCGGTTCCGCTGCTCCACCCCCGTCACGGGTTTCACCGAGCTTTCCGTCCGGGCTGACGAGCTGACCGCGCCGCCGCCCGGCACGCGCCGAGCGTTCATCATCGAGAACGAAATCACCTACCTGGCGTTCCCGCTCCCGTCGGAGTCCATCGTCATCTACGGCAGCGGCTACGCCGCCGGTCTACTCAGGCCGCTCTCCTGGCTAGCCGGCCTAGACCTCGTCTACTGGGGAGACATCGATACCCACGGCCTCGCCATCCTCAACCGGGTGCGCCGCCGCTTTCCCCACGCCCGGTCCATCCTGATGGACGAGACCACCCTCCTCGCCCACCGCACCCAGTGGGGCATTGAGCCAGATCCGACCTCCGCCGCGCTCACCTACCTAACAGCGGCCGAGCAGTCCCTCTACCAGTGCCTTCTGAACGGCACGTTCGGCGAGCGCCTCCGCCTTGAGCAGGAGTTCATCAGCTTCGCCTCCGTCGCCGCCGCACGGGTGATCAGCAACGACGACTTCCAAGAGGGCTGCTGACACGCTGCTTTGCGACACAGCCAACATAAAGGACCGCTATCACCTGGGTTCCGCAGATAAGTGTCCGCCTAGTGACCGAAAAATAGGCGGCGAGCTGTGGGAACGCCAAAAAGCCCAGTGACGGGGCGTGTCACTAGGCGGTGGCGTTTGCGCAGGTCAGGAAGTTGAGGGTGCCGGGTC
>DAHVAN010000305.1 GCA_027314595.1 Actinomycetota bacterium
CGCCAGGGCAGGCGGCCGCCGCCGCGTCGGCAGCGGTGAACGCCATGGCCGCCCTCGAATCCGGGCTGGCCGGCGCCTGCCGGCTGTCGGGCCGGCCCCGGCCCGCCGGCTTCGCAGAAGCCGCCGCGGCCCTGGCCGAAACACTCGTGCGGCTGGCCCGCGTGTGCGACCAGCTTGGCGAGGAGACCGCCCGCACGTGCCCGGCCGCCAGCAGCCACCTCGCGCAGGCCGCCTCCTTCCTGCGCGCCGCCGTCATCGAGGCGGTCCCCGGGCCCGCCGCCGCTGACGGCGGGCCGGCACGCGACGCCGCGCTCCCGGCGGGCACCCTGGCCGCGCCGGCCCTCGCCTCCTAACGCCCCGCGCAGGGCAGGCCCCGCCCCGGCCGGCCCTGAGCCGGGGCGGGGCCAGGCTTCCTCCCGCCGGGACAAGACCCGCCCGGCGGCGGCCCGGCGTTAACCGGCCGCCGGTGACCTTGAGGGTGAACACGGTGTCCGCGCCGCCCTCCGGCCGCAGTGCGGTGCGCGCGCCGATGATCTCCGCCCGCGCCCCGAGATGGCGGGTGAAGAACATCTCGCCGATCGCCGAGCTGGTGCCGATGCCCAACTCCCGGCCCACAGGCCGCGCGACGGTGACAGTGAACTCGCCGCCGCCCGCCTCCTCGACGCTCACCCGCATGAACGGGAACCAGGCCCGCAGCAACTCCTCGACAGCCGCGGCCGTGATCCCGCTCCCGGCGCCGCCCTGGTCCCCGCTCACCGCGCCGTGCCCTCGCGGGCCCCGGCCGGCAGCCCCCCGCACGGCGCGGTGCCGTCCGGTCTCCCGGCAGGACGGGCCACTGCGGTTGCCCTCACTGTGCTGCGGCCAGGAAACGGGCAGCCGCCGGCTAAGCCCGGTCAACCGTATATCACCCGATTCGCCGGCCGCGCGGGGGACCGGTCAGGTTCCCGTCAGGGACGCGGCGATGAGGCGCTCCGCATCGGCCCAGGTGGCGGCATGGATGCCCCACGACGGGACCGGGGCCGCCTGCGGGCCGAAGAAGTACAGGCAGCCGACCGTGCCGCGGATCTCCTCGTGGACCTCAGGGTGGTCGTCGACGAAATGCGTCAGGCCGAGCTCCTCGCAGTGGGGCCGCTTCTCCTGCCTGGTCAGGCAGAACCGGACGTTCTCCCGGCGGATGCCGGCCCGCTCGTAGAAGCCGTGGCCGTCCAGCCAGCGCAGCGTGCGCGCCTGCACGCGCGGCCCGCACTTCGACACCAGCCACACCCTCCCGCCGAACAGCGCGGCCAGCCGCCGGATCGACGCGGCCGCGCCGGGCATCTCCGGCGTCGCGAGCATGGTTTCCTCGTCGCCCTGGAAGAACGCGGTGTCCCCGCCGCCCGGGTGGCCCGGCCCGTTGATGATCACCTTGCCGATGTCGATGCCCAGCCGCGGCTCGCGGGCGGCCGCGCAGCCGCCTCCTGCTACGCTCATGCTTGCCAGTTTAAATCATGGAACACTCGATTGACTCAGCCGCGTGGCGCGGCGGTGTTCCATTGCATGGCGTTGGCTGCGCGGTGAGGGGATCCATCATGACGATCAACCTGCCGGATCTTGCCTCCGGTGACGGCCCGCTTGAGTTCCTGATCGGGATTATCTGCAACCAGGTCATCCGGGCTGAGACGGCGTGGCGCGCGGCGGCGGGGCTCCGCGGCCGGCTCGGGCACATCGACCCGGCGAAGATCGCGGCCATGCACGAGGCTGACCTCGCCGCTGTCATCGGCCGGCGTCCCGCGCTGCACCCGTTCGCGGCGAGCATGGGCCGGTACATCACCGGCGCCTGCCGCGTGGTGTGCGAGGAGTACGACGGCGTTGCCCGTGCGGTCTGGGACGACATCCCCACTGCGTCCGGCCTGGCCGGGCGGCTCTGCGCGTTTCCCGGCATCGGCAGGCACAAGGCGGAGGTCGCCCTGTTCCTGCTGACCCGCGAGTACGGCGTCGCCGTCCGCCCCGACATCGCACTGGACGCTGCCCTTGCGCACTGCAAGCGACTCGAAGGCGCCTGCGGCGAGCCGCGGTTTTCCACGACGCTGCTTACGCGATGAGACGCTACAGCCAGGTCGCTGACCGGGGATTGCCGGTAAGGGGGGTCGCGGCGCGGCTAGCGGCCGCGTGCGGTCAGCGGCCTCGTAAGCGGCCGGGGCGGTCCACGCCCCGCTGCGGTGATGCACGCGGACCACGGATCAAGCGACCCGGCGCATCGCCTCCATCGCTCGTGAAACCTTGCCATGGCTTACACCGAAGTGCCTCTCCGCATCGCGCCACGAATGACCTGCGGTCACATACGCCGCTATCTCCGCGTTGCGGTCCGCCGTGGTATTCGTCCGCTCCCCGGGCAGTACGCGCTCGCCGGCGAACTTAAACGCGGGAACCTCCGCGGGATCGAATACGAGGCTGAAGTCCACAGGTTCCGCGTCACTGGCTTCTGACTGGAGCCTGCGGTGGGAACTCTTCGGGCTGCCGCTCAACTTCAGCTCTATCCGTGTCCACTTCCGCCACAGAGCAGACTCCAAGCAGCCGCCCATCTGGCTGTCATGGCGCAAAATGAGTATCGCGGCACCGTTATCCGACCACAGCCGGAGCCCGTCAAGCACCATCCTGGCATCACGGGGGTCGGGGGTACCGCCGGGGATGCCGGCGGTGATGCTGTCTACGATCACCGCTCCGATCCGGTCGCGGCGGAACACGCTGACCGCGTCTTTCCAGTCCTGCCGCGATTCAGGCATGTAGAAACTCATCACCACGAGCCGCCTGCCGTCTATCCCGGCTGCCTTGCTCCGCCTGGCCACCGACAGGCGGCCGCCGGGCTCGCTGCAGAGGAACGCAACCCGGTCTAGCGTCCTGGCCACGCTGCGGCCAAGGAACGGCGCTCCCGTCAGCAGCGAGCGGGCCGCGTCAATGGCAAGATGCGTCTTGCCGGCGCAGGCGTCGCCGACGACAGTCGTGACACTGGAAGAGATCAGGCCGTCTACGATGCACTCTTCATGACCGGACATCTCCGTCTCCAGGAGCACGTCGTCAACCGTCTGAAGATCCCAGTCCATCTACCCGGCGCCTCCGTAAGCGAACCCGAAACAGCCTGGGCCGTTAACGTTCTCACGCCCCCGTGACGAACGTGTCGGCAGTCCACAGGCGGCCTGAGACAGCAGACTCCCCAGGGCGAGCGTCCCGGAGCCCGTGAGTACGACCGGGGCCCTGGCCGGCCACGCGGATAGTGCCTGCCTGCCCGCCAAACCCGGCCGGCAGGCAGGCCGCCTCGGGGATCCCAGTGCAACGGCAGCTACCCGCGGGTCCTGCCCGCCTGCCGTGCCCCTTGGCCGAGCCCCTGCCGAATCGCTCACTGGTGCACCATCTCTCTATCCGAGTCACTCGCTTGCTCTTTGAGTGAGAGGGTTCGGGTGCACCCCTGGTCCCCGCCGGGCCATCGCCAGTTTCGCTCGACCTTCGAGGTCCAGCATGAGTTCCGCGAGGCCC
>DAHVAN010000247.1 GCA_027314595.1 Actinomycetota bacterium
CTGCGCGCCCTGGCGCTGGTCTGGCTGTTCGGCGGGCTCCGCAGCGACGAGATCGTCCGGCTCCGCGTCGGCTGCATCCGCTGGCAGCACGACGCCCGCCCCACCGCCGAAGCGCCCTCCGGCCCTGGGGATGCGGCGGTCTGCCTGCTTGACGTCCCCGTTCACAAAACCGGCACGGCCTTCACCAAGCCCGTCGACCCGCTCCTGGGGCAGGCCGTCGCCACCTGGGAGGCGGTGCGGCCTGCCCAGCCCGCCGTCCTGGACCGCAAGACCAGCGAGCGCATGCACCTGCTGTTCTCCTACCGCGCCCAGGGCATCGGGCACCGGTACCTGAACGACCGGATCATTCCCGCGCTGTGCGCCAAGGCCGGCGTCCCCGACTGCGACGTCCGGGGAAAGATCACCAGCCACCGGGCCCGCTCCACCATCGCCACCCAGCTCTGCAACGCCAAGGAACCGATGACCCTGTTCGAGTTGCAGGCTTGGCTCGGGCACGGCTCACCGAACTCCACCCAGCAGTACGCCAAGATCACGCCCGCCACGCTAACCAAGGCCTACCAGGACGCCGGCTACTTCGAACGCAACGTCCGCACTATCGAGGTCCTCATCGACCGCGACGCCGTCCAGGACGGAACCGCAGCGGTCGGGGAGCCATGGCAGTACTACGACCTCGGGCACGGCTTCTGCAGCTACACCTTCTTCGAGCAGTGCCCGCACCGGATGGCCTGCGCCAAGTGCGACTTCTACACCCCGAAAGACTCCTCCAGGGCGCTGCTGCTGGAAGCCAGGGGCAACCTGCAGCGGATGCTCGCCGCCGTCCCCCTCACCGACGACGAGCGAGCTGCCGTCGACGACGGCCAGGCCGCACTCGACAAGCTCCTCGGCCAGCTGGCCGACACCCCGACCCCGGCAGGTCCCACACCTCGCCAGCTAGGACATAACGCTGGGCTGCCGCTCCTGCCAATTCTCCCCGGTCCGCCCGCCTGACCTCGCCCTTCCGGAGGCAATGTCCTCGTGATCCGTGAGGCGGCGGTCTCCATGGCCAGCATGCTGGCCATGGAGCCATGGAGCCGTCCGGCGGGAGCCTTCCACGGTCGGCTACGACCTCGATGGTGATGAGCGGGTGTCTTTGGGTGCCTATCGTCCCTATCGGCACGGGCGTCTACTTTTATGCACGCGCAGGAAGATGGCGGCACTACGTAATCGTCCGCGCGAGGGCATGCGGCAAACGCACTTGCGGGGTGTTCTTTCGGCATAGGCGACGGGAGCGCAGAGAACTACCATCATCCCAGTTCAGAGGGCACCTTTAGCGTTGCCGCGCCCGGATCATGATGAGTCCTGGTTAGACGGCGTTATTGCTGGCCTGGCGGATGAGGCGCTAGTTCCGGGTGACGGAGTTCGATCTGGCCGCCGCCGTTCAGGAAGACGCCGAACCTGATCAGGCTGGCGTCCGCCGGGATCTGGGCGGTGACCTCGTACTGACTCCACGCGCCGGTCCCGGCGGCGAAGGCGATGTGATTGGCCGGGTCTTCCCAGGGATCTGTGCTGGCCGCCCCCCGTTGCGCGGACTGGCTCGAGCTTCTTGCGCGCAGCGCCAGCCCGGCGCTGCCGTCGGCCTGGGCGGTGCGCAGTTCGCCGCGGAAGGTGACGGTGCGGCCGCGGTAGTCGTCGGGTTCGATGTCTTGGGCGAGGAAGGCGAAGCCGGCCGGCTCGGGCACGGCCGCGGCCAAGATCGCCCGCCCGCCCTCGGCGGTGGCGGAATAGTCGAACCCGGTGCCCTGGCGCAGGAAGGAGCCTCCGAGCTCCCATCGGTCCAGGCCGTCGGCGAACGCCATGTTGCGGGGCTCGAACCGTCGGCTGAAGCCCCTGGGGGGCGGCGTCTCCTGGCTGCGGAACTGGCTGAGCAGGTCGGGGCCGGTGACGGGCCTGGCGAGCCGGTCCATGACCGGCTCGTCGACGGCCAGCGGCGCGCCGGTGATGACGGCGATGGTCAGGCCGTCGGCCAGGCTCGCGGTGACCGGCCGGGTCCCGTCGGGCCCGGCGATGCCTATCCGCGTGACGGTCACGCCCGGGCCCAGGTCGGTGACCGTCACGCCGGCCAGGGTCACCCCGGCCGCCTGCAACAGCCGACCGGTCATCTCCTCGGCATGATCGCCCAGAGGGTCCTCCTCGTGCAGGTCGTCGGGGCGGCCGATCAGGCGCCAGAGCCGTTGGGGGCCAGAAAGCCGGACCGGCAGCGCCCGGTGGCCGGCGTCGTCGGCAAGGATCACGAGCACGTGCTCGATCGCCATCCTCCCGTCTGGCGTGCGTCCGGGCCAGGGGTCGGCGTGCGCGATACGGACAGCGGTCATGGGGATCCTCCGGGAGACGGCGGGGATGAGGTCAGGGCGGTACGCGGTGATGTACTCGCGCAGCCGCCGGCGGGCCTTGTGCAGGCTGGCCTTGGCCGCGCCGGGAGTGTCGGCGACCTGCCCGGCGGGCTGGTCGGCGTAGTAAAACAAGGTGACGGCGCGGCGCTGCCCGGGGGGCAGGCCGGCGACCGCGCGGCTGAGCACGTCGGCGCGGTCCAGGTCCTCAGCCGACGGCAGGCTGCCCAGGGAGGCCGGGTGCAGGTTCTCGGGCCAGTCGCCGAGCAGGGTCAGCGGCGGGCGGCGCCGCTGGGCGCGGCAGGCGTTGGCCACGATGCCGCCCAGCCAGCCGGCGAACCGCTCGGGGTCGCGCAGCCGGCCCAGCGCCAGGAACGCCTGCAGGAACGCGTCCTGCACGGCATCGTCGGCGTCGTCCGGCTGCGGGCACAGCCGGGCCGCGCGGGCGCGGGCCATCGGCAGGTGCCGTTCGACCAGCAGCCGGAACGCGGCCGGGTCGCCGTCGCGGGCCAGCCGGACCAGGTCGCCGTCGGGGATGTCCATGCTTGGCATTACTCCTGGGCTCCCGGCGGCGCCGGGGTGAGTTCGGCGCCGCGCAGCTCAATGCGGCCGCGGCCGGCCAGGGAGACGCCGAACCGGATGACGGCGGCGTCGCCGGGGACGGGCACCGTGACCTCATGCCAGGTCCAGTCGCTGCTGCCCGGAACGGCCAGGCTGCTGCCGTCGTCGATCAGGGGGCCGCCGAGCGGCCCGTCCGGCGGCCGGCGCACGGCCAAGTGCAGCCCGGCCTGGCCGGCGATGCCGGTGACGCGCAGCTGTCCGCGGAAGGTGACCGTGGCGCCGCGGTAGTCCTCGGCGGCGATCACCTGGACGAGGACGGCCGAGCCGGCGGGTTCCGGGACCGTGGCGGCCAAGACCGCGGACCGGTCCGCGGCGTTGCAGGAGTAGTCCGGCCCGGCCCGCTGGCCGTCATCGGAGAAGCTGCCAGCCAGTTCCCAGTAGTCTAGGCCGTCGGTGAACGCCATGTTCCGCGGCTCGAAACGCCGTGATTGCCGGGGGCGGCCCGGCCGGGCGTCCACCGGAGGCAGGAACGGCGCCAGCATGTCCTCGCCCGGCACCGAAACCGCGAGCCGGCCCATCACCGCATCGGCCACCCGGACCGGCGCCCCGGCCACCGCGGCCAGCGCCAGGCCGTACTCGGCGCTTACCGTGACCGGCCGGGTTCCCGTGGCCGTGGCCAGCCCGACGCGCGCCGTGACCGTGTCCGAGCGCAACTCGGGCACATCGTCGCCGGCCGGCTCGATGTCCACGGCGCTGACCTCTGTCCCGGCCGTCCCCAGCAGCCGGACCGCTGTCTCCAGCAGGCCACTGGCCACCTGAGCGTCCGCGGCGGGCCGGCCCAGCAGCCCCTTGTGACCGGCAATTACCCACAGCGGCACCGCCCGGTGGCCCGCGTCGTCGGCCAGCACGATGAGACGCTGATGCGGCCGCCAGCCGGGCACCTCACTCCCGTCCGGGGCCCGTTTGGGCCGGATGTGGCTCGCAGGAACGATGCGGACAGTCGACACGGCGATCCTCCAGCAGACGGCGAGCAGCGATTCGGCTCACACTCATTAGTGTCCGACGGCCGCCACCGGGTTACCCGCCTGCTGCGGGGCCCGGGCCAGGAATGCATGAACAGCAACTGGACCTTGGCGCCTCTGAATCCTGGGACCGATGAGGCACGAAAACATCCGAAGCAACATCCGGGACGGCTTGACGCCACCTCAGATTCCACATAATCGCCGCGGTGAGCTCGTTCTACGTGCACCAGGCCCGCAGCGGCGCGGAGGTCGGCGACCTGCTGGCCGTCTGGAAGACCGGCGGGCGGGGCGGCTGGAAGCCGTTCCTGCACCACGTGAGCAAGGACAAGCCGTATCGGGGGCGGGCGGTCGCGCTGAAGGCCCCGAAGAAGCTGCCGCGGATCCTCACCGCCGCCGAGATGCAGGCGGTCCTGGATGCCTGCACGAGGCTGCGGGACCGCTTCTTCTTCGCCGTTCTTCACGAGACAGGCTGCCGGGCCGGGGAGGTGCTCGGGCTCCGGCACGAGGACATCGCGGCCGCCGAGCAGGAGGTCAGCATCGTGGCGAGGGAGAACGCGAACGGGGCGAGGGCCAAGTCCGGCGGCCGGGCGGTTCCCGTCGGCCCGGACCTGATCCGGCTCTATGCCGACTACCTGCACGAAGAGTACGGCGGCATCGACAGCGACCACGTCTTCGTCAACATCTGGGCTGAGCCGAAGGGACACGCGTGGACGTACCAGGCGGTCTACGACCTCGTCCTGCGGCTCCGGGCCAGGACCGGGATCGCCTTCGATCCCCACTGGTTCAGACACTCGGCGGCGACCAGGTGGCTGCGCGACGGCGTCCCGGTCGAGGTCGTCTCGACGTTGCTCGGTCATTCCTCGGTATCGGTCACGTCTTCGGTCTACGGGCACCTCACGGCGGAGGACGCGCGGGCGGCGCTGGAGAAGGCGGGCTGGTTCACCGGGAAGGAAGTGCAGTGGTGACCGGCGGCTGGATCACGCAGGCCGACAGGGCCCGCTGGCAGCAGCGGGCCGCCGCGGAGCTGGCCGCCATCCTGGCCGCGCACCCGGAGTTGCCGGTGATCGCGTGGACCGTCACCGCGTCCGGCGGGGCACTGGCGGGCCAGGTTCTCGCGCCCGCCGCGGGGAGGCGCGGGGTGCTCGCCGAGTGGCGGCGGGCGCTGGGGCTGGACGAGGCCGGGGAGACCGCGTCGCGGGCTGGGACGCCTGTTCACCTGAGCGCCCGCGGTGTCCGCGGCGGCGTCGCGGTCAGCGTCACCGCGACGGTCTTCGACGATGCGGGCAGCAGCCGGTGAGCGGCCCGGCAGCCGCCGGCGGCGGGCAGCGCCGGGCCCCGGCCGGGCTGCTGGAAAAGCTGATGGCCGCGGTGCGCCCGGAGTTCCGGGCCGGCGTCCTGGTGTTCGATCACGCTGACCCGGTATTCGGCGGCGGCGCCTGCCGTGTCCCTGGCTGCGCCCGGACGGCGCGGCAGGTCGGCATGTGCGATGGCCACCGTGCGCGGTGGGTCCAGGCCGGGCGTCCTGATCCCGGCGCGTTCGCCGCCTCGGACGAGGCGGCCAGCCCGTGGTTCGGGCATGCGCCGCTGACCGGGTGCGCAGTGCCCGGCTGCGGGTTCGGGGCTCACCGCAGCCGGCTTTGCCGCCGGCACGTGGAAAATTGGCTGCGGGCGGGGAAACCGGACGCCGGCGACTGGGCCGCTGGCCGGCCTGCCGTAATTCCCCGGCCCGGGCAGGAAGCCTGCACGGTCAGCTACTGCCAGCTGTGGGCTGAGCCCGGGGCCGTCTTGTGCTTCTCCCACCGCCGGCGCTGGCAGCGGGCAGGCCGCCCGGACCTGGCGGGGTTTGCCGCAGCGTGCGAGGAGCCGGCCGACGGCCGGGAACGGGCAGACCTGACCGCGCTGCCGGACCGGCTGCGGCTGGAGGTGCAGTACGCCCTGCAATGCCGGCACGACGACAACACGGTCACGACCCGGCCGAGCACCGTGCGGACCATGGTCGGCTGGCTGGCCGCCAGCGGGGCTGCCTCGCTGCTGGACCGCGGCGAGGCAGACTGGCGGGCCGCCTGCCCGCCCCGGTCCGCCAGGGGCGGGCAGGCGGTCGCCCTGCTGGCCTACGCTCACCGCACGGTGAGCGACCTCGCCGAGGGCGCAGGCTGGGACAACGAGTACCCCCGCGACACCTGGCACATGCGCCGGCTGGGCGTCAGCTCCCGGTGCCCGGCCCTGCACTTCGCCGGCATCACCCAGCCGTGGCTCAAGGACCTGGCCAAACGGTGGACGAGATGGCGGCTGAGCACCGGCCTGGAAGCGCTGAGCTGCTACCGCGGCGTCCGTGCGCTCACTCGGCTCTCGGGGTTCCTCGCCGCTGCGGGCATCGCCGACGCCGAAGGCCTCAGCAGGGACGTGCTCGAACGCTACCTCGCGGACCTTGCCGCGGCGATGGCCGGCAGGAAAGAGCAGCGGACCCAGATCGGGCAGCTCTCGACCTTCCTGCGCGACGTCCGCCGCCACCAGTGGGACACCTCGCTGCCCGCGTCCGCGGCAGTCTTCCCCGAGGACTTCCCCCGCCCCCGCCGGCCGCTGCCACGGGCCCTCGCCGGCCACGTCATGGCCCAGGTCGAAGACCCCGGGAACCTGGAACGGCAAGACAACCCCGCCTACCGGCTGATCACCCTCATCCTGGTCCGCTGCGGGCTGCGGATCACCGACGCCACCGCGATCCCCGCCGACTGCGTCGTCCGCGACGCCGACGGCGCCCCCTACCTCCGCTACTGGAACCGGAAAATGAAACGCGAGGCCCTCGTCCCCATCGACGAAGAACTAGAAGAGCTCATCACCCGGCAGCGGGAGCGCAACCGGGAACGGTGGCCCGGCGGGACCCCGGTCCTGTTCCCCCGGCCCTGCGCCAACATCGACGGCACCCGCCCGATCGGCTCCAGCACCTACCGGAACGGGCTCTACCGGTGGCTGGAACGCTGCGACGTCCGCGACGAGCACGGCGAAGCGGCGCACCTCACCCCCCATCAATGGCGCCACACTCTGGGCACGCTCCTGATCAACCGGGACGTGCCGCAGCACGTCGTGCAGAAGATCCTCGATCACGAGACTCCCGAAATGACGGCGCACTACGCCCGCCTGTCGGACAAGACCGTGCGGGACCACTGGGAACGGGCCCGCAAAGTCGACGCCGCAGGACGGCCCGTCCAGGTCCGGGCCGACGGCCCGCTCGGCGAGGCCGCGTGGGCCAAGCAAAGACTGTCCCGCGCCACCCAGGCGCTCCCGAACGGCTACTGCGAGCTTCCCATGGTCCGCACCTGCCCGCATGCAAATTCGTGCCTGACCTGCCCGATGTTCGTGACCACGGCGGAGTTTCTCCCGCAGCACCATGCCCAGCGGCAGCAGACCCTGCAGATCATCACCGCGGCCGAGGCGAGCGGCCAGGCCCGCGTCGCCGAGATGAACCGGCAGGTCGCCGGCAACCTCGACAAGATCATCGCCTCCCTCGAAGACAGCGGAGAAGAACAGGAGACAGCGGCCGGTGCGTCCTGACCCGCTCTCCGAGGCCGCCGCCCGGCGCCACGAGCTCACCAGGGCAAAGGCCGTCCAGGCCCTGCGCGAGCTCGACCGGGCCGGCACTCCCGTGACGTTCACCGGCGTCGCGCAGGCTGCGGGAGTCTCACCACGATCGTGGCTCTATACCCAGCCCGACATCAGCGGCCAGATCCGCAGGCTGCGGAAAAGCACAGATGGCGCCGGCTCCGCCGGCGCCATCCCGGCCGGCCAGCGGGCCACAGGTGCGTCGCTGCGCGCCAGGCTCGCCGCCGCCCTCGACCGCAACAAGCAGCTCGCCGACGACAACGCCCGGCTCCGCCGCCAGCTCGCCCGCGCACTCGGAGACCAGCGGTCCGCCAGGGTTCGATCAGGTAACGATCAAGAGGAGTGAAACGGCCGTAATCAGGCCGCGAGCGTCCCGTCGGCGACACTGTCCAAGACGGGACGCCGCAGGTCACAGCCCTGGGTGACGCGAAAGCTCAAGATAACGCGGGTGACGCCGTTCATCCGCAGCGGGACGACGATCGTGCCGCTGGTGTCGAGCTGGGCGAGCCACGAGGGCGGGATGTCCCACGCGCCGGCCGTCGCGATGATGGCGTCGAACGGGCCGTGCCCTGGCGCGCCGTGCTCGCCGTCGCCGGTCACCACGGTGACCCGGTCGCCGTAGCCGGTGGCCTGCAGGGCGGCGGCGGCCCACCCGGACACCTCGGGATCGATGTCGACGGTGACCACGTGCCCGCCAGGGCCGGCGACCTCGGCGATGACCGCTGCGTTGTAGCCGGTGGTGCCGATTTCCAGGACCCGCGCGCCTGGGCCGACTCCGGCCTGGGCGATCATGCGGGCCTGCAGCCACGCTGCGCTGATCGAGGACAGGGTGACGCCGTCGGCGTCTTTCTTGTTCCGCACGATATCCCCGTGGTAGCACTCCTCCAGCGGGGTGCCGGGCCACGCGAACGCGTGCCGGGGAACCGACCGGAACGCGGCCTCGACCTGCGCAGAGGTGATTCCTCCTAGCTTCACGATCTTGTCGGTCATCGCATCGCGCAGCCGTCGTGCCTCGTCAGCGTCTATAGCGGTGGTCCCGGTCACGATGCTCCTTGAGTTGCTTGTCCTGGACGGTCAGAAGAGGACATGCCGTAATCGGCGGGTCAGGCCGCCGGGGGCCACGTCACGGTGACACTGCCGTGCCGCTTGGGGAACACGCCGGTCAGGTCGCCGAGGGTCGGGATCTCGGTGCCGGCGGGCCAGTAAGCGAAGGCGTCTGCGGGGATGGCCCGGCCGCGGGCGTCCCAGGCCGCTATCTGGGCGATGAGGGCCTCGGCCGCGGCTTCGGCGTGCGGCCCGAAGGCCCGCGCCCCGAACTCGAACTCCGCGCCCGGGACGCCAGTCTTGCGGTTCGCCATGACGGAGAATGAGTCGCCGAGCACGCCGCCGAACCCGAACCACGTGTTGTTGGCTTCCGAGGCGGGCAGCGCCGGGCTGTCGCTGGCGTCGACCCGGCAGAAGCCCGGCAGGAAGCCGCCCGCCAGCCACAGCTGGAGGTCCTCGAACCCGACTCCCTTCGCGATGGCGAGTCCGGACCACACGGTGACCGGCCCGGTCTCCAGCGCCCCGTCCAGCGCCCCGGGGTTCCCCGGCACGGTCTCGTCGCCGAGGCGGAGCGTGACGTGGCCGCCGGCCGGGTCGGCCAGCGGGAGCCGCCGCAGCGGAGCCTGCCCGATGCCCTGCATCGGGACGAAGCCGCACAGCTGGGCAGAGTCGCTTTCCCAGTGATCCCCGGCGCGCCGGAACCCGAGCGACCGGGTGAACGTGTTCATCACCAGGGGGAGCGCGAGCCGCCCGCCAGGGGCCAGTTGGTCCCGCCACGCCGGGGGCAGGTCCCACGCCGCTGCGGTAACCACGATCGCGTCATAGGGTGCCCGGTCAGGGAAGCCGTGCTCGCCGTCGGCCGTCACCACCGTGACCCGGCCGGCGTACCCGGCGGCGTCCAGGGCGGCGGACGCGCGGGCGGTGATGTCCGGGTCGATGTCCACGGTCACGACGTGCTCCCCGGTCACCTCGGCGAGCAGCGCCGCGTTGTACCCGCCCGACCCGATCTCCATGACCCGCATCCCCGGTCCGACGCCCGCCTGGGCGATCATCAGCGCCTGCAGCCACGGCCCAGTGACCGACGACAGGTTCGACCCGTCCGGGGCCTTCTTCAGCACCGGGGCGGTGTGACCGTCGTAGGAGGTCTCCAGCGGCGTGCCCGCCGGCGTGAACAGGTGACGCGGCACTGCCCGGAACGCTGCCTCCACGTGCGGCGACGTTACCCACCCCTCCGCGATCAGGCCGTCGGTCATCGCCTCTCGCAGCTGTTCCGCGCTGCGGGGATCAGCGGTCTCCGTCGTATGGGGCACTCTTACTCCTTAAGGGCTGGCCGGGATATTCATCTGTGATGATGGCGCTCGCAGGGCGCGTGCGCCCCGGTGACACTCCGCGCGCCTTGCTGTGGACGGGCGTCTCCGAGCTGGTGCCGGGTGCCGGGGCGAGATGGCACCGGCTCGGCGCGGCAGCCGCCTGCGAAGAGGGTGGTCACCGCTGCCGCCCGGCGCGCACAGGCGTGGCCCGCCCCTGGAGTCCGTTCACTGCCGCGGGGTGAGCGGCAGCTCGCACGGGCGTCGCGGCGAGTCCGGTCGGTTTGTACGGTGACGGGGGTGTCATCTGGTCACGTCCGTGGGCCGAGGTCAGGTGAGCTGGAAACCTGGTCGGCCTACACAATGCCAGCATGGTTACCGGTAGTTCACTCCCCGTGCCGGGAACGTGTGGTTCCCAGCACGGGAACCATCATGAGCTGGGAAACTACATCCTGGGAGCAGAGCCTGTTCCCACGCGGCACCATACGCGAGCCTCCGGCGTTACACCTGGGCGGGACGCGCCCGTGAAGGCATCTGATGTCCGTGGCAGGAATGACCCGGCGGTTAGGGCTCTGCGCGCGTTCCGGTTTAACTAGAGGTTCCAGGTCATGCAGACGGGCCGCGCTCGGCGCTGAACCCGGCGTATATGAGTCCGACCTCGATCTCGCCGATGCGGCGTCGCCCCAGCCCGCTGACCTGCCGGAGCCGACGCTCCAGGTGCTGGGTTATCCATGGTTGGTCGGATTCTCCGGGGCGGAGGTGGTGGAACCGGTGCCAGTGCCTTCCAGGTCAGCCGGCTAATGCTGGCCCGCTGCGCTCATCGGCTGGGCGGTGCTTGCGGCCGAGGGCGGTGCAGGCGGGAAGGGCATCCTCCTGCTCCTGCTCCTCGGGGAGGCTGACCGTCTGGTCGGCGCGCCCCGCCGACTAGGACGGTGACAGAAGGCTTCCGGTGACGGGCGGTCCGACTACGCGTCACAGAACCGGTTCAGGCGGCGGGGCCGGAACAAGCTGGAGGACACGGTCGCCATTTGTGTTGCCGCGATCCCCTGCCTCGCCGGGCCGATGCAGACGAGGCGTTCTAGCCCGTTTGCGCTGTTCACGTTCTGCGCAGCGCAGAGGCGTCCCGGCTCAGCGGGTAGCAGATCTCGAACTCATCGCCGCTCATGCGCGTGTCGTTGATTTCGAGCGGCCGGCCGGCTGGGCCGCTTGCCAGGCGCACGATCCGCAGCAGTGCCACGCCCGGAGCCAGTCCCAGCCGGCCCGCTTCAGCGGCTGAGGGGGGACGCGTGGTTATGGCCTCGGTCCACTCGATAGGGCCAAGGCCGGCTTCTTCCATGCGGTCGTAGATGCCGCCCGGCCCGGTGTCGCGTGCGGCCAGGACCGGCAGCTCCCTGGCGAGGCCGGCCGGTATGTAGGACGTGGCGAGCTGGGCCGGCTGGCCTGTCTGCGGGTCGCCCATAATGCGGTCCCTGATGATGGCCTCCTCGCCGGGGGTCACGCCGAGCTGCGCGGCGACGTCGAAGGGCACAGGCCCCCGGGAGACGGTCGGCGGCTGGAGTGCGCGCCAGCCCTGGGCTGCCTGGTCGAAGTAGTAGCCCAGCTCGTCGCGGTACACCAGCCGCGACCGGGTGACCGGCACGCGGGCGGGACGGACGCGGACGACGGTGCCGCGCCGCCGGACGGGCTCCACCAGCCCCTCGGCCGTGAGCTGGATGACGGCACGCCGGACGGTCTCGCGCCCCGCGCCGTGCGCGGCCATCAGCTCGGTCTCCTTCGGGATAGTGGTCCCGGGCGGGTAGTCGCCGCGGGCTATCGCCTCACGGAGCGCGCTAGCGATCTCCTGCCACATGGCCATGCCGGCACCTTCTGCCCACTGGGACTTATACATCCGGATGTATTGACGCGCGGTGCTGGCCGCGCGCACGTTCATTACATCCGGACCTATTCCCCGGTGATCGGCTCAGCATACGACGGTGCGGAGCAGGCGGGAACGCTCTTGGCACAGGAGGCTAGGTCTTGGCAGGGACCCCGAATCGGAGTAAACGGCTCTCGCGTCAGGTGATGAGGTCCCGGACTCCGCCGTGCTGCGGCGGCACTTCCCTGTACCGTGTCCAGGTGACTTCCACCGGGCTTGACCAGCGCACTCTCGACTCATGTCTTGCTGATGCCCGTGCGGCGATGACCGAGTACGATGACGCGCTGGCCTGGCTGGAGATCGCGATGCAGGGGCCGATGGAGCCGATCGCGGCCGAGGTATGGGCGTTCGATGAGTCATTCAGCCATGTGCTACTGGTGAGGCACCGCTGGCGGGGCTGGGTCCCGCCGGGCGGCAGGGTCGAGGCCGGGGAGACTCCGCGGGAGGCGGCCCGGCGGGAGTTCCGGGAGGAGACAGGGCTCGACGCGCGCCTGCTGGAGACTCCCGCCGCCGTGACCGTGCGCGCCTACCGGGAGGACTGGACCCCCACGCTCGGGCTGTCGTACGCGGCCGTCCTAGATGGCTCCCTCGCCCCTGCCGGGGAGAGCCGCCAGCCCGCTGCGTGGACGCCGCTGCCATCTGACTGGGAAGGGGCCTTCCCCGGCGACAGGCCGCGGATCAGGGCCTTCGCCGGGCACCTGAAGGCGTCCTGAAGGGCAGCTACGGCCTGAACGGGGTCCGCGCGGCGGGGGCAGCGGGGCGGTCCCTCGTCACCCGCAGATAACCACGCGAGAACAAGGCCAGAACTCGTGAACGGCACCCAGCCCGGCAAGGCACGACCTGGCAAGGCAGGGCTTGGCGCTGCGAAGCGTGACAGGGAAGAAGGGGAGAGCGACTTTGCCTGGTGGTTGCATCCATCCGGGGTGCAGGAAATGATGCCGTGGTGGACTTCCTGATCGTCGGCAACGGGATGTTCGGTGCGGCGATTGCGCGGCACCTGGCGCCGAATGCCGGGGTTACTGTGGTCGGGTCCGGAGCGCGTCCGGACGGCTCGGGAACGTACGGCGCGCATCATGATGAGGGCCGGATCATCGGGGATCTCAGCCGCGACGTCGTGTGGTCCGAGCTGAACCGGCGTGCCCGCGACGGCATGACCGAGCTGGACCCGACGCTGATCACGCCGTGCGGGGCGCTGACCGCGACGACCCGCAGCGGTCCCGACTACATCAGCGTCGCCGCGTGGCTCCGCGAGCAGAGCGGCGCGGATATCCGGACCCTGACCGCGCACGCGGCATGCGCCGATTTCCCGATGGCCCGGTTCGGGCCGGACGAGACGATCCTGCACCAGCCGGCCGCCGGGCACTTCAGCCCGCGCCGCTACGTCGCCCTTGCGACCCAGTCGGCGCAAGGCAACGGCGCGACGGTAACCCGGGGCGTCGTCCGGGTCCTGCGCAGGTCTGCGGCGGGAGTGGAAGCCGAGCTAGACGACGGACGCCGGCTCCGCGCCGGGGCAGCCATCGTGGCCAGCGGCGCGTTCGCCGCCGGCTCGGATCTTCTCCCGGTGCCGGTGGCGCTGCGAGCCAAGTCCGAGGTCTACGTCATGGCCGAGCTCGACGACCAGCAGGCAGCCGAACTGGACGCGATGCCGTGCATCATCCGCACGATCGACCACCCGCAACTGGCGGACCTGTACGTGCTGCCGCCGATCCGCTACCCGGACGGGCATACCTACCTGAAGTTCGGCGCCAACACGCTGATCGATCACTGGCTGCCAGACCCCGCCGCCGTGCGTGCCTGGTACGACCACGGCGATGATGACGGCCCGCTGCCCGCGTTCCGCCAGGTCCTGACCGACTTGCTGCCTGACGTCCGCATCCGCTCATGGCACACCCGCCGCTGCGCCGACGCCTACACAGCCCACCGCCGCCCCTACATCGACATCCTCGAACCCGGCCGCCTCATCATCTCGCTGGGCGGCAACGGCCGCGGCGCCCAGGCCGCCGACGCCGTCGGCCAGCTGACCGCCCGCCTCGCCCTGACCGGTCAATGGCAATCCAGCCTTCCCCGCGACGCCTTCCGCCACGTCCCTGCACGCGGCCCGTGGAACGGCATGACTCTGCTCCGTGACCAGTCGAGTAACCCAGGACCGCTGCCCGGGGAACGACAGGCGAATGAGGAATAACCGGTGACTGGTCGCTGATGGGGCGTATGTATTCCGGGTCAGGACAGTGCACGGCGTCTTGAGTAACGGCTAGCCGGGCAGGGCCGAGAGCGTGCCGACGATCGTGTCGCGGGAGAAGTCCTCGATCTCCTGGACAAGGCCGTCGGCGTGCGGCGAGTCCTGGTAACGGGGACGGGCAAGCTCGTCGCGGATCATGGCCAGGCGCTGGGGCAGCGGGTCGATCCGCCGGGCCGGGGGCAGGGCCAGCACGGGATGCAGCGCCGGGCGTGCCGCATCGAGCTCTCCCGCGCGCAGCCTCGCGGCGGCAAGCTCGATATGGGACAGCATGCGCAGCTCGAAGCTGTGGTGCTCGCCTTCCTCCGGCCCGGCCGCGTACAGCTCCGTGGCCAGCTCCAGCTCGGTGATGGCGTCCTGCCCGGCGCCGGGGATCTCCAGGAGCGTGGAGCCGGCCAGGTAATGCTGGCTTGCCCGGGAGAACCCGAACTCGCCGCCCAGCTGCAGCAGGTCATCGCTGGTCGGGAGGTCCCGGGCATCGCGCGCCATGCCGATGGCGCGGCGGGCGGCGCTGCTGTCGCCCAGCTTCGCCGCCGCCCGGCCCTGCTTCAGCAGGAGCTGCGCGGCGTTCGGGCCGCTAGCGAGGTACTGCAGCCCGCTCCCGGCGAGGTCGCGGGCCTGCCGGGGACGCCCCCGCCAGTAGGCGACGTTGGCAAGGTCAGCGCGGAGCTTGGCCTTCAGCGGCCCGTGATCGATCACGACGGCATACGCCCACGCCGCCCGGATCAGCTCCTCAGACGCGCCCGGGTACCCAAGATCATCAGCGACCGCCGCCATCAGGCAGTTCAGGCACCCCAGGAGCAGATACAGGTCGGTCTCATCCCGCGGCCACAGCCTGCGGTCGAGCGCGGCATGCATCCGCTCCCGGACCCGGCGCATCTCCTGGAACAACTCGAACGGCTCGCCGGTCATGTAGTCGCGGGACAGCCGGATCACGTCGCTGCGGAGCTGCTCCAAGGTGGCGTCCCCGATGTCACGCTGCTCGGCCCGCTCAGCGTGCTCGCTCCCGTCGTGCGCGGCCATCTCCACCTCACGTCCGATCCAGGAACCACCCAATACGGGCACCCGCAGCAAACGATATGGCACGCCCGCCGGGGCCAGCGAAGCCGCGCCCCGGTACAGCAGCGAGTCCCCTGGCCGGATGGCGGGGACGTCGCCGCCCGCGCAAGGACGCTCCGGTGCGGAGCCTCCAGGCCGTGAAGTCGCCTTCGTAGCCGTCTCGGGCTCGCTAGTCATGCCGCGCTGGCTGTACTTGTCGAGGATGAGGAGGTCCGCTGGGGGGAGGTGCTCGCGGTCGGCGAGGTCGATCAGGTCGGCGACGGCGCAGTCGTAGACGGCGGCGAGGACGGCAAGGAGATAGGGGGCGGGGCGTCGGCCGGAAGGGGCCGGCCCGTGGCCGGGCCAGTTCTCGTACTCCGACAAGTGCGGCGCCGTCATCGAGGCGAGTCCGCCCGGGTCCAGGCCGACCTGGCCGCGGAACTCGTTCATCCGGTTGGCGGTGTCCTGCAGGGACCAGCCGTATGCCTCCCGCCAGGCGGCGCGGGGCCGCAGGCTGTAGCGGCGGGCGAACTCGGCGGTGATGTCCCGGTAGCCCAGGCCCATCGAGCGCATCTGCTCCCGCAGGTCCCGCTTCTCCTTGCGCAGGCTCGTCCTCGCGTACGCCATCGGCAGCGCCTTCCGTCGGCCAGGCAGGCATAACACGATCCAGCGTAGCCACCAGCATGAAGAAACGCCGACGCACAAAGGCGAGCCTCCCCCCGCCGCGGGAACGAATCACCTCAACCTCGACGGACCGCCCAGGTCAAGATGCAGATCCAGGCGGGAATGACACACCTATTCCACGGACGGGCGGCCAGCGGGGAGATCCCGACGGTCAGGTAGGACAGCGCGCCGTCGCGGGCGATGGCGAAGGGGTACCAGCCGGTCCTCATGACGGGCCGCCTCCGGCGAGCTGCGGGTCGTCGGCCTGGTCGAGGCGGCAGAACCCCGGCTGGAACCCCGCGAGCCACAGGTAGAGGTCCGACCACGGGGTCATGTCCGATGGCCAGCACGGGGCTGGATGGCTGTCTGCGCGGTTCACGGGGACCCGTAGGGTTGGCCGGTATGGGACGTCGGTTTTCGGGCCTGATCCTCGACTGGGCCGGGGTGCTCACCACCAACATGGTGGAGGTGATTGAGTCGTTCGAGGCCCGCGAGAGCCTGGCCGCGGGCTTGTTCCTGAGCGGGTGGGCTGACCCGCGCGGCCAGGAGCTTTACCGGCGCCTGGAGCTGGGGGAGATCATCCAGGCGGAGTGGAACGAGGGCTTCGGGGAGCTGCTCGGCATCCCGTCAGCGAACCTGATGGAGCGGCTGCTGTACGACATGTTCCCGGCGTACGAGGTGATGCGGGTTGTGCGTGAGGCCCGTGCCGCCGGAGTGCGGGTGGCGGTCCTGTCCAACTCGCTGGGCCGGGAGCCGTTCGACCCTTACGCCCCGTACAACCTGCGGGGAAACTTCGATGTCGCGGTCTTGTCGGCTGAGCACGGCATCCGCAAGCCGGATCCGGCGATCTTCAAGCTGACCCTGGACCGCCTCGGGCTCCCGGCTGAGCGGTGCGTGTTCGCTGACGACACCGAGGAGAACCTGCTCCCGGCCTACCAGATGGGCATGGCCGTGTTTCACGCCCTCGATGAGCAGGTGACGGTCGCGGTGCTGCGGGAACTACTGGAGCTGCCCGGGTCCGGAAAAGGATAGCTCCGCCGCGCGGTTACTGCCGGGTGGCCTCCAGGAACTCGCGCACCGCGGGCGAGGCCGCGTGCGGTGCGAGCTTGGCGCGCAGGCCCGTGATCGCCGACGCGGAGCGGGCCGAGTCGACGCCGCCGAGGCAGCGCACGGCGTGCGCGGCCCGGTCGAGCGCGGCGTCGAGGTCGTGGAGCCGCAGGTGCGCCTCGGCCGCGCGGGCCAGGTAGATGGCGTGGCTGCGCGGGTACTGGTCATCGCCGCGGTAGCCGTCGGCGATCGCGGCGTCGAAGCAGCGGATGGCCTGGGCCGGGTCGCCCAGGTCGAGCGCGGACGAGCCGGCGATCATCTCGATCTCGCCGTGGGTGACCCAGTACAGGACCGGGGCGTCGTCGGGCTGCGGCCCGCGGTCAAGCGCGGTCCGGGCCTGGTAGAGCTGGCGGGCGCAGTCGCGCTTGCTGCCGGCCTTGGAGTGGGCGCGGGCGGAGCGGGCGGCGAGCATCGCCGTCATCTTCGGGGTCCCCGTCCTGGCCACCGTGCCGCTGGCCGTCTCCAGCAGCGCGACCGCCTCCTGGGGCTGCCCGGTGGAGTAGCACTGCACGGCGGCGAACGACAGCGCGTAGGCCCCCGTCAGCGGGTCGTCGGCGGTGGCGGAGGCGCGTAGCGCGGCCTCGAAGTACCAGCGGGCGGCCGGATGGTCGTCCTGATCGAAGTAGTCCCAGGCGGCCTGGCGGCTCGCTTCGGCGGCAAGGGCGTACAGATGCCGGCCGACCGCGTCAGTATAACTGCCGCCGCGCAGCAGCCGGACAATAAGGGCCAGCTCGGTGCGGGCAAGGACGGCCAGATCGCCGCTGCCGAGCTCATCGTCCAGGTGGCGGAGGTAATCGAGCCGCTGCCCGATATGGCTGACAAGCTCCTGGCCGACCTGCCGTGACCCGGTTCCCGGCAGCAGCGGGCCGGAGGATGCCAACGCGGACCGCCAGCGGGCGGCGAGCACCGCCATCGCCGCTCCCGATGCGCTGATGAACGTCTGCCTGTCCACACCGCCTCCGCTCGTGAGCCCCGCCAGCACCATCAGCGTCCCTGACTGGTCCCACGCTACCGGCGTCCCGGCATTATCTGGCTGGGCGAGCGCCGACGCGAACTCGCCGCCCGTTGCGAGTACCCGGTCGTAGGCGGCGGCGATGTCATCGGTGACCGCGCGATGGCCGTTCTCGACGCTGCGCAGGTGGCTTTCGGAGTAGCCCGCCTGCCTGGCGAACGCGCGGAAAGGAAGCCCGGAGTTCCTTCGCGCCTCGCGGAGCGCTTGTCCCAGGCTGTCAGGCACCGCCGGGCCTCCGGTCGCCTTTTGAATCGCTGGTGAATCGGCCGGCCTCATTGCCGGGCCGCACCGTGGCGGTGTGTGCTCGTCTCAATGCAGATTACGGAACTCGCTCTGCAGCCGGCAACCACACCGCAAACCGGAAGGAACGGCTCACCATGGCCACGCAGGCCCCCACCGCCTTCGACCTCGACGTCAGGCGCATCGAGGCAATGGAGGTCATCGATGCCCTGCTATGTACCGCAACAGTGCGATACCTGGGAACGAGTCCTGTCCCCGGCTGGAGTTTCCCCAGTTCACCGGAACCCTTGTGCCGGGAACCACACGTTCCCGGCACAGGGAGTGATCTACCGGTAACCGCTTTGGCAGTGTGAGTCTAGCCAGGCTCTCGCTTGCCTGACCACCGGCCCGAGGACGTGACCACATGGCACCCCCGCCACTCACAAAAGGAACGGGAATGACGCCGCAAGAAGCAGCCCTGAACGGGACCATGATGACCTCGCCGCAGTTCGAGGGACTGCACAACGCCTATGTCGCCGTCGCGGGGCAGATAGCCGACCACCACGAGTACGTCAACGCGCCACGCGGCAACGCCAGTCACGAGTGCCTGCATCTGGGCTTCACCCTGGCCGATCCCGTCAGCAGGGTGCCGTTCCTGGCGACCCGGAAGATCAACATCGTGTTCCACTTCGCCGAGGCGCTGTGGTACCTGTGGGGCCGCGACGACCTGGAGATGATGGCGTACTACGCCCCGCAGATGCGGTCGTACTCGATGGACGGCAAGACGCTGCGCGGCTCCGCCTACGGCTCCCGCCTCTTCCGGCCCCCGCCCGGCGGCGGGGCATCCGCCTTCGGCCAGGTTCTCGAGCTGATCCGGGAAGACCCCGCGACCAAGCGCGCGGTCATGACGATGTTCCGCCCCGAGGAACTCGCGATCCCGGGGAACCTGGACGTGGCATGCGTCCTGGCGTTCCAGCTGCTCCTGCGGGACGGCCGGCTGCACGCCGTCTGCTACATGCGCGCCAACGACGCGGACCAGGGCCTGCTGTCGGACGTGTTCTCGTTCACGCTGCTGCAGGAGTTCGCCGCCCGGCAACTCGGCGTCCCCGTCGGCACCTACAGCCACTACGCCGGATCCATGCACATCGCCGACAGCAACCTCCCGCGAATCCGGCAGGTCCTCGCCGAGGCGCATGACGCCGGCCGGGCGGACCCGCTCTTCGGCTTCCCGGCCATGCCCGAGGACGCGTCGTGGGCGGACCTGGAAACAGTCCAGGTCCACGAGGAACTGCTGCGCACCAGCCAGCGCAGCCACACCCCGGCCACGATCGCCGAGACCGGGCTGGCACCGTACTGGCAGCAGATCCTGCTGCTGTTCGAAGCGCACCGGCAGGTCAAGCACACCGAAGAGCCCGTCGGCGCCGACATCCTGACGGCGCTGGACCCCGGCTTCCGGTGGCTGCTGCACCACCGCTGGCCTGCCCGCGTGGCTGCCGGCGCGGCACGCGAAGGGAGCGCACTGCGGTGAGCAAGTGGCATCCCAGGATCCCGGGCTCCGTCCTGGGCGGCGTGGAGTGGTCGCGGTTCAGCGTCGTGATGCTCAAGCCCGACTGCCTGCGCCGCGGCCTCGCCGATGAGGTGCTGGCGCGCGTCGCGGCCGAAGGCGAGATCATCGCCCGCAGCACCGTCAGCGTGCAGGACTGGCAGATCTTCGTCCACTACGCGGACCTGCTCGTGGACGGCGACTGGTTCAAAGTGGACGTCGCGGGCTACCTCCGCCGCTTCTACGTCGGCCAGGAAGTGGTCATCGCCCTGCTCCGCGGCAGTGACACCACCACCCCGGCCCGCATCCGCGGCCTGCTCGGGCACTACGACCCGCAGCGCGCCGCCGCCGGCACCATCCGCGGCGACCTCGGCACCGACAGCCAGGAGAAGTCACGCGCCGAGAACCGGCTGATCGAGAACCTGATCCACTCCTCCGACGACGCCGCCACCGTCTGCCGCGACTTCGGCACATGGTTTGGCGCCAACCGCTACGAGCTCCTCGACCCCGCACCGGCCCCCGGCCCCTCGCCGAACCCCATGGAGGACATCCCGTGAACGATAACCTTTCCGGGGCCGGGATCAGCGCCGGCCCCCGGACCCTCCGGCTGATGCCGGCCGGCCAGCAAGCCGGGCTGGACCCCTACATGGCGCAGATCGTCACCTACCGCAAGAGCGGCCTGTCGCTTGAGCTGCCCGCCGTTTTCCGGACAGGGAATTTGCGGTTATTTCACGCTGCTTCCTGCCCGTTCAGGTACTCGTCCAGGACTTCCTGCGGTGTCCGGTACCCGAGCGTGGAGTGGAGACGAGTCCTATTATAGCGAAGC
>DAHVAN010000316.1 GCA_027314595.1 Actinomycetota bacterium
CCGCCCATGACGCGGCTATCGAGCAGCAGCCGGATTGGACCGGGGACGAGCCGCTGAGCATCTGCGTCCACGACCCTGATCACCCGACTCCAGATTTCATCCTCTGGGAACTTGCGGTCCCGTGTTAGTCCAGAAAAAGGCGATCTGGCACTCTTGCCCCAGTTCGGCCCAGATCATCCGCAACGGCCCGCCCGCCGCACCCGCCGCACCCGCCGCCGCGCCGTCCGCGTGCCCGTCGGTAACTGTCATCTGCCACCCTCCGTATCGGTACCGTTACCGTACAATGGCGGCAAATCGTGCGCCAGCCCGCACATCGGCAGGCAAACCCGACGCCGACACGCAAAGAGCCACCCCTAGGGGTGGCTCTTGTTTCTTGCCCCGTTGACCCCTGATGCTTAGTGGTTAGGCCCGTAAGTCCGTCGGGGGTCCGGAGGCGGGTTCGTCGCCGGTGCCGGCGAGGTAGAGGGTGCATGCGGTGTCGAGTGCTTCCTGCGGGGTCCCGGTGGGGCTGCCGGTGAGCAGGACGGCGTCTTCGTAGCGCTCGGTGGCGTGGGAGTACAGGGCGAAGCCGAGGGAGTGGGCGGAGCCGCCGTAGCGGAGCCGGAACAGCGGCCGGGGTTCTCCGCCGGGCAGGGCGGCGGTGGCGTAGGCGAAGCCGCCGCGGCAGGTGACCTGCGGGTTCTCCAGCTGGGGCCAGTGCTCTTTGGCGTGGAGCAGGATCCGCAGGGTGATGGAGCTGCGGGTGGATTCCGGGATGGCGGGCATGTGCCCCATCATGCCGCCCGCCGGCGCGGGCACTGGCTAGGATCAGGTGCCCGGAACTGAATTACATAGCTGTAATTTGCCTGCCGGGAGGCATGATGCCGCTTTCCGCGGTGGCGGTCACGCTGACCGCGTCGGAGCGCGGGGCGCTGAAGAAGAGGGTGCGGGGCGCGAAGACGTGCTGGCGGGACCGGCTGCGGGCACAGATCGTGCTGGCCGCCGCCCGGGGTCGCCCGAATGCCCGGATCGCCGCTGACCTGCGGGTCGATGAGGGTACGGTGCGCAAGTGGCGGGGCCGGTTCGCGGAGCTGCGCATGGACGGGCTGAAGGACCTTCCCAGGTCAGGGCGGCCCCGGCTGATTCCCGAGGCGGACCGGGCGGCGGTGGTGGCGCTGGCCTGCCAGCTGCCCGCGGACACCGGGGTGCCGCTGTCGCGGTGGACCGGGCCGGAGCTCGCGGCCGAGCTTGTCGCGCAGGGCCTGGTCAGCGGCCCGGTGCCGGCGTCGCCGGTGCTGCGGATCCTCGCGGAGAACCCGGTGCGCCCGTGGCGGTACCAGTCGTGGATCTTCCCCCGTGACCCGGACTTCGAGGCGAAGGCCACCGTGATCCTCGACCTGTACCAGGGGTTCTACCAGGGGAAGCCGCTCGGCCCGGGCGACCGGGTCCTGTCCTTCGACGCCAAGCCGTCGATCCAGGCCCGCAGCCGGATCCACGCGACGCTGCCCGCCGCGCCCGGCCGGCCCGTCCGGGTCGAGCACGAGTACGAGCGGCACGGCGCGCTCGCCTTGCTCGCCGGCCTTGACGTCCGCACCGGGAAGGTGTTCGCCTCTACCCCGGGGACCACGGGAATCGTCCCGTTCATGGGCCTCGTCGGCCAGGTCATGGCCCGGCCGGAGTACCGGGACGCGCCGCGGGTGTTCGTCGTCGTGGACAACGGATCGGACCACCGCGGGAAGAAAGCCGTCGAGCGGCTCCGCAAGGCGCACCCGAACGCGGTCATGATTCACACCCCGGTGCACGCGTCATGGCTGAACCAGGTAGAAATCTTCTTCTCCGTTATCCAGAAGAAAGTCGTCTCCCCGAACGACTTCCCCAGCCTGGAAGCACTATCCGAAACCCTGCTCGCCTTCATCGCCCGCTACAACCAGACCGCCAGGCCATTCAGCTGGAAGTACACCGCCGACGACCTCGCCGGCCTGATCCGCCGCATCAGCGAGCACGAGGAACAGGACACCATGCAGCAATCCGGACTCGCGATGGCCGCCTGACCACCCCTGACGAACTTCCAGAGCTAACCACTTAGGGCCAACGGGCTAGGCCCTGCTCACGTCCTTGACCGTGGCAGCGAACCGCCGCCACGCATCGGGTGCAAACGCCAGTACCGCGCCCGCCTGGTCCTTGGTGTCCCGCACCAGGACCGCCGGGGCGCCCGTACCGACCTCTACGCAGTTGCCGTTACTTCCGCTGTACTTGGACCGCCGCCAATCGGCACGGGACAAGTCAGGGACGATCATCCCGCACCTCCTTCCAGTCAAATCTCCGAAACGATCGCCTGAAGCAATGCCGCCGTCGCGTCCAGCCCTGACGCGGCAGCGCGGAGATGTTCGAACATCAGAATATACCGGCGCATCTCTGCGTCTTCCTCCAAGAACAGGCCGCCCGCAGCACTCTCCACGTAGACGATGCTCGGATCGTCCCCGTCTGGAAACTCCAGGATGACGAACGCACCGTCCATCCCAGGATGCGCACCCGCCTCGTAAGGTATCACCTGAACTGTCACGTTAGGTAGCGAACGAGCCTCCAGCAAATGCGCTACCTGCGACCGCATCACGTCACGCCCGCCGACCAGCCGACGCAGCGCGGCCTCATCCATGATCGCCCACAGCTTCGGCGCGTCACCTTTGACAAGAACCGGCTGACGCTCCACCCGCGCCGCTACCCGGTTCTCTATCTCGCCATCGCTCGCGGTCGGCAGCGTCCCGCGAAGCTGCGCACGGGCGTACGCCTCCGTCTGGAGGAGTCCCGGCACGAACAGTGACTCATAGTTCGAGATCGACCGCGCCTCATCCTCGAAACTAATGTAATCCGAATACACTTCCGGAAGCTCCGAACGATATGGCTGCATCCATCCGCGCTGGCCCGCCTCCCGCAGCAACACGAGCAGTTCGCCCCGCCGAGGCTCAGCCACCCCGTACAGGTCGAGAAGCTGAATCAGCGTGGACTTCTGCGGTTGCTGCTGCGCGCTTTCCAGTCGGTACAGCGTGGACCTGTCCTTGCCGGTCCTCTCCGACACGTCCTCTTGGGTCAGCCCGGCACCCTCGCGCAGCTCCCTGAGCTGCGCGGCCAGCCGGTGGCTTACGCGGCGGCGGCCAGGGCTGGCCTGGCGGTCCAGCGGGCGTTCATCATGGCGCGGGTGCGCTGGTCGGCGTCGGGCATCGCGTGCACGTAGATCCGCAGCGTGACCGACGGGTCCGCGTGGCCGAGGACGGCCGACAGGTCCACTACGTTCATCCCGTCGTGGAGGCACTCGGAGGCGAACTGGTGGCGCAGGCTGTGCGAGGTGTACCCGTCGATGCCCAGCGCGGTCGTGATGGCCCGGAACCGTTCCCATGCGGTGTTGTAGGCCATGTACCGGCTGCCGCGCGGGCCGGGGCACAGCGGGCCGTCCGGCAGGGCCGCCACCATCTCCCACACGTAATCAGGGACCGGGACGTTGCGGCCTTCGCCTTCCCTGCGGTGTTTGAGCGGCGCGCGGCTGCGTCCGTCCCGGCTGGCCTGGGCGCGCAGCTTCAGGTACCGCTCGCCGTTCTTCCGGGTCTTGAAGTCGGCCTTCTCTGTGCCCAGCGCTTCCCTGATCCGCAGTCCCATCGTGCGCTGCAGCCACGCGGCGGCTCCGACCCCCGGCATGATGCGCGTCCGGCCGGTGCCGGTCGTGACCGTGATCCCGGCGGCCAGCACGGCGACCTGGTCATCGGTGATGAACGCGAAACCGCCGCCGGCCTCGTCGTCGTCATCGGGGGCGGGCGCGGCGCTGGTCCCCTCGGACAGGTTGATGCCGGCCAGCTTGTGACGGCCGATCTTCTCGGCCCTGACCGCAGCGTCCATGGTGCCGGTGATGATCATCCGGGCTATCCGGCGCTGCCCGAGGCTCTTGCCCGCCATCGCGACGTTCACCAGCTCGGTCACCTCCTCGGCTGCCTGCGCGGCCGCCATCTGGGCCAGCGTGCGGCGCGCGAACCGCTCCTTGATGTTGCTGCGGTAACACGACAGGTACCCTGCACGGGTCGCCGCGCCGGCATCCAGCGCGGCGGAGGCGATGAACGCCTCCGCCGCCGGCCCGAATAGCTCGTTCCCGGCCTTGGGGTCCACGTACGTCTTGCCCTGCGCGCGCTTGCCCCGCGTCAGCTCTAGCTGGAAGTCCCGGGCCTTCTTCAGCCCCGTCCCCCACAGCAGCCGCTTGCCGGCGTCCATCTCGTCGCGGAAGCTCCTGTCCCGCTGCACGCCGTTCACGGTGTAGCGGACGGTCCACGCATGGCGGCATCGCTCAGCCTGCGACGGCTCGCACGTGTGCTGGCAGGTGCCGCCCGCGCACTGCTTATTGGTCGCCGGACGGTGATACGCCCGGTCGCACTTCTTCAAGACACTCGCCTGAAGCCTGCCGTTGTTACCCGTCCCGGCCCGTCGCGCCATGTGCCGACTCCTGACTTCCGCCTGACCCTGGATACCCTCTTATGCCCTCTGAACTGGGCATATACCCATTGTCTGACTTTCGGCGCAGCTGGCCCGGCCGGACCCGTGGCTCGGCAGCTCAGGCGTCAGAGGAGAAGCGGACCGAGGTTGGCTCCAGGCGGACGCCGGGCCAGACGCGGATGCCGCGGGCCAGTTCGTTGCCCGGGGCGACGAACGCGCCGTCGCCGATGACCGCGCCGTCGAGCACCGCGCCGCCGGCGATCGTCGCGCCGCGGCCGACGATGCTGTCGCGGACGACGGCGCCGGCGCCGATGGCTGCCTCGTCGAACACGACGCTGCCGTGCACGACCGCGCCGGCGCCGACGACGGCGCGGGCGCCGGCCACCGAGCCTCCCGTCAGCCGCGCGCCGTCCGCCACCTGGGCGCCGGGCAGGAGCAGCGCTTCGCCGGGCGAGGCCGGCATGGCCGGCGACGGCATGCGGCCGAGCACCAGGTCGCAGGAGCCGCGCACGAACGCCTCGGGCGTGCCGACGTCCAGCCAGTACGCGGACTCGGGATAGCCCATCACGACCGCGTCCGCCTCGATCAGCCCGGGAAACGTCTGACGTTCCACCGACACCACCTGGCCGGCTGGTATCTGGTCGATCACCGAGCGGCGGAACACGTAGCAGCCGGCGTTGATCTTGTTGGTGACCGGGTGCGGGGTCTTCTCAAGGAAGGCGGTGACCCGCCCGGCGGCGTCGGCAGGCACGCAGCCGTACCGGCTCGGGTCGTCCACCTCCACCAGGTGCAGCGTCACCGCGGCATCCGCCTTGCGGTGCAGGTCCACCTGGGCCGGCAGGTCGTGAGCGGACAGGATGTCGCCGTTGAGTACGACGACCGGGTCGTCGGGGGCGCCGCGCAGCAGGGACGCCGCGTTGCGGATGCCGCCGCCGGTGCCGAGCGGCTCGGACTCGTGGACGTAGTCGATGGACAGCCCGAATCCCGCGCCGTCGCCGAAGGCCGCCGCGAACATCTGCGCCCGGTAGGAGGTGGCGAGCACGATGTGGGTGATGCCGCACTCCGCCGCCCGCGCGAGCTGGTGCGCGAGGAACGGCACCCCCGCGGTCGGGAGCAGCGGCTTGGGCGCCGACAGGGTGAGCGGACGCAACCGGGTGCCCTTGCCACCCACGAGCATGATCGCCTCAAGGGTCTCGCGCGGCATTCAGATTCTCACCTCAAGCGGTTGACTTGATGGACGGCTGCCGGGCGGTACCGGCAACTCACGCAGCATACTCACGCCGCCCGGATGCCGCGACGCCCCGGCACGAGGTCAATCGAGCGTGCCGCGCCGCTCACGCCAAGCCGCGCCTGACCTGTCAGGGCCTGTCCGGGCCTATCCGGCGCGCGTGTCCGCGGCCTGCTGCTCGGCCGCCCGCTTGTAGCTGGCCAGGTGCGCCTCCGCCGAAGCGGCCCAGGTGAACTCCTGGGCGCGCGTGTAGCCTGCCTCGCCGAGCGCGGCCCGCCTGTCCGCGTCGTCGATCAGCGCGCGCAGCGCGACCTTGACCGATTCCGCGTCCGGCTCGGTGTAGGCGACAGCGTCGCCGCCCACCTCGGGCAGCGACGTGCGGTGGGTGGTGAGCACCGGCGCGCCGCACGCCATCGCCTCGAGGACGGGCAGCCCGAAGCCCTCGCCGCGCGACGGGAACGCCACCACGAGCGCGCCGCCGAGGAAACCGGGCAGGTCCGCGAACGGCAGGTATCCGGGCCTGCACAGCTTCAGGTGCGGCGGGACCGAGGAGACGGCGGAGTCCATCTCGTCGCTCCAGCCGCCGCCGCCGCCGAGCACGAGCGCGGGCGGGTCGGCGAGGTCGCCGACGGCGCCCACCCAGCCGCGGATCAGCGCGGCCACGTTCTTGCGGGGCTCCAGCGAGCCGAGGAACGCTATGTACTGCTTGCCGTGCAGCCCCAGCCGCGCGGAAACCTGGCTGACCTGGCGCGGCTCCGGACGGTGGAACAGCCGGTGGTCCACCCCGTGGTAGGCGACGTCGATCTTGGCCGGGTCCATGTCGAGCAGTTGCACCAGCTCGTCGCGGGTCGCCTTGGACGGGACGATCAGCCTGGTCGCGCGCCGCGTCGCGGTGCGGATGGCCGACTTGAAGAACACCGCGCTCACCGCGCCGTGCTGCTCAGGCTCGGTGAAGAACGTGACGTCGTGCACGGTGACCACCGTCGGCCGGCCCGGCCGCAGCGGCATCGAGTAGTGCGGCATGTGGATCACGTCCGCGCCCACCTGCTGCGCCACGACCGGCAGGGCGCTCTGCTCCCAGGCGAGCCGCGCGGGCCTGTGGCCGAGCGCCGCCGGGCCCGCCACGATACGAGCGCCGGGCGCCAGCCTGCCGTACCGTTCCTCGTCGGCACGCTGGCACACCACCACCAGGTCGGCGCCGGCCGGCCCGAGCGCGCTGATCAGGCCATCGACGTAGCGGCCGAGCGCTCCGCGGTCGGTGGGCACGTCGGTCGCATCGACGAGTACTCGAAGTGCCACGGCCCCATCCGCTCCCTTCGAAGTCCTGTCAGCTCGAAGCCTACGCCCTGGCATGGGCAGGCACGAGCAGGGCCATCCACGTGTCAGCAGTACGTCAGCAGGACGGGACGGTGGCCCCCCGGCCTGCCTTGATCGCCTCGAGATCGTTGATGGCCTGCGACAGCGTGCTCACCTTCACGATCGCAAGCCCCGCGGGGACCGCACCCGCCGTGTCGGAGCAGTTGGCCGCCGGAGTCAGGAAGACCGTGGCGCCCGCGTCCCGCGCGGCGATCATCTTCTGCTGTATGCCGCCGATCGGCAGCACCTGCCCGGACGCGGTGATCTCCCCGGTGCCGGCGATGAACCTGCCGCCGGTCAGGTTCATCGGGGTGAGCTTATCGATGATCCCGAGCGCGAACATCATGCCGGCGCTCGGCCCGCCGATGTCGCCGACGGTGATTTTCACCGTGAACGGGAACGTGTACTGCTGCTGGACATCCACGCCGATGATCGGCTGGCCGCCGACTTCCTTGCTCGTCACGTCGAGCCCCATGGTCGTGCCGTGGCGCCGCACGGTGAGCCGCAGGGTAGTCCCGGCCGGCCTGGCCGTGATCAGCGTGCTCAGGCTCGACCGCCCGTCCACCGGCTTGCCGTCCACCGCCACGATCACGTCGCCGGGCTCGAGCACCGTGCTCGCGGGCATTCCGGGCACCGTCTGCATCACCACGACCTGCGTCTGGTAACCGATGTGCAGCTCGGTCAGCGCGGCGGCGGTGGCCGTCTCCTGCGAGGACGCCATCTGCTCGGTGTCCTGCGTCTGCGTCTGCTGCTGCGTCTGGCCTGGCGGGAAGAGCTCGCTCTGGGGCACCACCGCCTCCGACGGATCCAGCCAGGCGCGCAGCGCCTGGAAGATGTTCAGGTTGACGCCGGGTCCGCCCTGGTAGCTGATGGTCACCATGTTGAGGTGGCCGGTGGTCGGGTAGGTCTTCGGCCCGGTGATCGAGATCATCGGCTGCCCCGGGGAAAGCGTGCCGAGCGTGTTCAGCGTGGGGCCTGGCCCCAGGATCACGTACGGCACGGGAACCAGGACGGCCACCGCGATCGCGACCAGCGTCGCGAACCCGGATATGGCCAGCGTCAGCGAGCGTCGGGACATGCTGGGAAGACTACGCGCTTCCGACCCACTCGGCCGAGCCGTCGGTGAACGACTGGTGCTTCCAGATCGGCGCCGACGCCTTCAGCTCGTCGATCAGCGCGCGGCAAGCCGTGAACGCCTCGGCGCGGTGCCCGCAGGAGACGCCGACGACGACCGCGAGGTCGCCGATCGCCAGGTCGCCCGTCCTGTGCACCGCCGCCAGGCCGATCACGTCGTCGTACTTCGCCGCGATCTCCCCGGCGACCCGCCGCAGCGCGGCCTCCGCCGAGGGGTGCGCGCTGTAGGACAGCGCGCCGACCCCGCGATCGGAGTCGTTGTCCCTGACGACGCCGGCGAAAAGCACCAGGCCGCCGGCCGCGGGGTCGGCGACCGCGGCCCGGACCTCGTCGACGGACAGTTCGGTGTCCCTGATCGCGATCAGCCTGATCTGGCTCACGTCACCAACGGTACCGCGCCGATTTCCGCGCGGGGCACGCCGCGGCCGCCCGATTCCCGCGCGCCCGGCTGCCTGACAGCAGGGCTGCCGGCCCGGGGGAAGCCGGGATCGTTCGGGATGATAGTCAGCGGTTCCTTCTCCGGGCGGCACGGACGATCGCGGCGGTGCCGATCACGGCGGCGGTCCCGGCGGCGGCGGTGATCGCCGCCTCCTTGCGCGCGATGCGGCGGCCGGCCACGGCGTGGTGCCCGCCGCGGGCGGCGAGCAGCAGCGACAGCGCCTCGGCGTTGCCGTGCGAAGGCCGCCAGCCGACCGCGCGCAGCGACGCGCAGTCGACCACCCATGGGTACACCGCGTACTTCAGGTCGGCGGCCGGGGCCGGGGTCACCCCCATCCTGTGCAGCCGCTGCGCGGTGCCGAACGTCAGCCGCGCGGGCAGCTCGAGCGACCTCATCCCGCTGAGCGATTCGATCTCCGGCTGCTCGAGCCAGCCGTCGCAGCCCACCGCGAAGTCGCCGGCCACCGCGCCGACCGCGGCGAGCTCGAGCGCCGAGACCAGGTCATCGACGTGACAGAACTGCCAGCGCGGCGCGCAGCCCCGCACGGCGAGCAGCCTCGGCGACTCGAAGTGCCTGGTCAGCAGCGTATCTACGGCCTCGCCGACCAGCGCGGCTGGCCGCGCAACCGTCACCGCGGTGCCGGGGTTGACCCGGCGCGAGCGCCGCGCGAGCTCCTCGATCTCGAGCAGGTCCGCGGCCACGCTGCCGTCCGCGTCCGCGAGCAGCGGCGCGTCTTCGGGCAGCGGCACGGGGTTGTCCGGCCGCGCCCCGTACACCATCGCGCTTGTCACGAGCACGACCCGGCCGACGCGCTCGGCGGCGGCCGCGGTCAGCACGGTCTGGGCGCCGCGCACGTTGAACGCGCGCCGCTGCCTCGGATCCGCGTCCGCGGACGTGTCCACGTCCGCGTGCACCACCGCGTCCACCCCCGCGAGCCGCGCGGCCAGGGCCGGGTCACGGACGTCAGCGACCCGCCAGGTGACCCCGGTCGCGTCGCCCCTGTGGTCGTCTATCGCCACGACGCGGCCGATCATCGGCGACTCCGCCAGCCGGACGGCCAGGGCGTGGCCGACGCCGCGAGCCGCCCCGGTGACCGCCACGACCGGCAAGGCGGACGCAGTGCTACGCTCACGGCGAACGCTGCGCTCAAGGCGAACCTGCCGTCTCGCGTTTCTCAAAGTCGGCTGCTCCCGAATAGCGTGGCGAGTATGACCCTTCTATCCTGCCCGAATTCCTGACAGCTGAGGGGGCGCACCATGGCTGACCGTCCTCCCTTCGGCTTCGGCCCGCCCGGGCGGCCTGGCGACGACGACCCGGAGCCAGCCGGCCAGGGACCTCCCGGAGGGCCCTTCGGAGGCCTTCCTGGCGGACCGAACCAGTTCGCCGACGCGCTGCGCCAGTTCGCCGACATGCTGTCCTACAGCGGCGGCCCGGTGAACTGGGAGCTGGCCAAGAACCTGGCCAGGCACACCATCGCCGCCAAAGGTGACCCTAGCGTGCTCGCGAACGAGCGCGCCGCGGTCATCGACGCCATCAGGCTCGCCGACCTGTGGCTCGACGACGTCACGGCGTTCCCCTCGGGGATCAGGAAGATCGAGGCGTGGAGCCAGTCCGAATGGCTGGAGGCCACCTTCCCTGTCTGGTCCTCGCTATGCGAGCCGATCGCGGCCAAGGGCGTCGACGCGATGAGCTCGATGCTGAACATCGACCCGTCGCAGCTCGGCGAGGACGTTCCCGAACAGATGCGGGACATGCTCGGCGGCCTGGGCGGGCTCGGCGGGCTGGCCAGCGGCCTGGGCCCGATGCTGAGGCAGCTTGGCGGCGCGATGATCGGCGGGCAGACCGGCAACGCGATCGGCGAACTGGCCGGCGAGATGGTCAGCTCCACCGACATCGGCCTGCCGCTCGGGCCGGAGGGAACCGCGGCGCTGCTGCCCTCTGGCGTCGCCGCCTTCGGCGCCGGCCTGTCGGTCGACATCGGCGAGGTGCGGCTGTTCCTGGCGATGCGCGAGGCGGCCCACCATCGGCTGTTCGGGCACGTGCCATGGCTGCGCCAGCACCTGTTCGGCGCGGTCGAGGCGTACGCCAGCGGGATCACGGTGGACCTCGGCAAGCTCCGCGAGGCCATGCCGGACATCGACATCGCCAACCCGGAGGCGCTGCGCGACGCGCTGGCCGGGCAGACGCTGTTCATGCCCGAGGACACCCCGCAGCAAAAGGCCGCGCTCGCCCGGCTGGAGACCGCGCTGGCGCTGGTGGAAGGGTGGGTCGCGACCGTCGTGTCGGCGGCGGCGGGACCGCGTCTGACACATGCGGACGCGCTCGCCGAAGCCATCCGCCGTCGCCGGGCCACGGGAGGTCCCTCGGAACGGACCTTCGCGACTCTGGTCGGCCTGGAGCTCCGCCCCCGGATGCTGCGCGAGTCCGCGGTGCTGTGGGCGGGACTTGGCGCCGCCCGCGGGGTAGCGGGGCGCGACGCGCTGTGGGCCCACCCGGACCTGCTGCCGACCGCCGAGGACCTCGAGGACCCGGACGCGTTCGTGCGCGGCCAGGATCAGCTCGACATCTCGGGCCTGGAGGACGGCGACGGCCTGGAGGACGGCGACGGCCCGGACGGCGGCGACGGCCCGGACGGCGGCGACGGAGGCCCTGACCAGGCCTGAGGCCGGAATGTCGGTGGCCGGTGCCACGCTGTCCGCATGAGACCGGCACTCAAGGCGGGGTTGCGGCCACTGTGGCGCGACCGTGACACGCTTCAGGTCGGCGTCGATCCCCGGCGCGCGGCCGCGCTCACCGGGCTGGGCAAGGCGGCCGCGATCGTGTCGCTCCTTGACGGTTCCCGGGACGCGGCCGAGGTGGTGCGCGCCGCGGCGGCCGTCGGCGTCGCGCCGGACGCGGCAAGCAGGGTGATCGGCCTGCTCGCCGCCGCCGGCGTTCTTGACGACTATCCCTCCGCCTTGCACAAGGCGCTGCCCGACTACCTTCGCGCGCGGCTCGCCCCCGAGCTTGCCTGCGCCTGCCTGGCCTACGGCCACGGCGATGGCGGCGCCCGCGTGATCGCGCGCCGCCGCGCGGCGTTCGTCCGGGTTTACGGCGCGGGCCGGGTCGGCGCCTGCATCGCCACGTTCCTCGCCGCCTCGGGCGTGGCCTGGGTCAGCTGCGCCGACAGGGGAACGGCGACTCCAGCCGACATCACGCCCGCGGGCCTGCATGCCGGGGACGTGGGCGCCGGCCGAGCCGCCGGGGTCGCCCGCGCGATCGGACGTGTCGCTCCCGAGGTGCGAACCGCCGACGACAGCACGCGGCTCCCCGACCTGGCGGTGCTCGCCGGGCGCGCGGACCCGGTCGACATCGCCGGGCTCATGCGCGCGCGGGTCCCGCACCTGGCCGTCCTCGCCGAGGAGGCGATCGGCGTCGTCGGGCCGCTGGTGCAGCCCGGACGTTCGGCGTGCCTGCGCTGCGTGGACCTGAGCAAGACGGCGCGGGACCGCGCCTGGCCGGTGATCCTCGCGCAGGCAGGCGGCGCGGGCGCCGGGGCTGGCGGGGGCACCGCCACGGCGTGCGCCACGCCGCAGGCCTGCGACACGGCGCTGGCC
>DAHVAN010000317.1 GCA_027314595.1 Actinomycetota bacterium
CGCCAGCGCCGGCCGGCGCGCGGGCGCCGGGGCTGCCGGGGACGCCGGGGACGCCGGAGCCCCTGGCAGGAGCAGGGCCGGCCGCGCCGCGCCGAGGACAGCCACGATCGCGACGTTGGCGAGCACGAGGGCGAAGCTGACCAGCCACACTCCCCCGACGGCCGCCAGGGCGAGCACCGCGGGGTGCTGCCACTGCGACGCGCCGTACAGGGCCCAGGGCCCCCCAAGTCCCTGGTAAGAGCGAATCCACTCCGGGATCAGCCAGCAGCTGGGGACCACGACGAGCGCGGCCGCGAACCGCGGCCAGGAGACCGGCGGGCGCAGCAGCTGCCTGGCGGAAACGGCGAACGGCGACCACATCCCGCCGAACACCGCGCCGATCAGCACGAGCCCGGGCCCGATCTCGGGCGCCATCCAGTACAGCATCGCGATCAGGTACGCGGCGCCGAACCACCATCCGCGCGCCAGCGCCTCGCGGGTGCCCGGGGCGCGGATGAACAGCACCATCCCTGGCACCAGCCCGAACCAGGCCAGGTAGGAGATACCCGGGTCGGGGAACACCAGGATGGTCGTCACCCCGCCCGCCAGGAATGACAGCCACCGCATGGGCTGCCTGAACTGCCGGCCAAGCGAGCGCATCCTCACGACTCCCATTGTCGGTCACCTGGCGCGTGCCGCGCACAAGGGATGCGCCGGCGCCGGCCCGGAGGGCGCGGTGCCGTGGAACGCTTCCGCCCGCCCGCGTCAGTCGCGGGCGGGCGGAAGCGCTGAACGTGCTACGACCTCGCGGCCGCCTCTTCCAGCGCGCGCCTGACCAGGACGCGGGCCAGGTGCTCGCGGTAGGACCTGGTCGCGTGGATGTCCGAGCCCGCCGAGGTGCCTTCGGCGGCCAGGGCCGCCGCGTCGGCGGCCGAGGCCCCGGACGCGAGCGCGGCCTCGGCCGCGGTCGCCCGCAGCGGGGTCGGGCCCATGTTGACGAGCGCGATCGAGTGCCCCTGCACGGCCACGCCGACGATCGCCCAGTCGATCGCCCGCTTCGTGAACTTCTGGAACGACCACGCGGCCGGCGCGGCGGGCTTGGGCACCTGGATCTCGGTCAGCAGTTCGCCGGGCTCCAGGGCGGTCTCGAAGATCCCCTTGAAGAACTCCGAGGCCGGAACCGGACGGGTGCCCTCGGGCCCGCGCACGACGAAGGTCGCGTCGAGCGCGAGCAGCGCCGCCGGCAGGTCGGAGGCCGCGTCGCCGTGCGCGACCGAGCCGCCGATCGTGCCGCGGTGCCTGGTCTGCGGGTCGCCCACCTGGCTGGCGGTGTGGGCGAGCAGCGGGACCTGCTCGGCCAGGATCGGCGAGTGCTGCACGTCGTGGTGGCGGGTCAGCGCGCCGATCGCGACGTAGGTCCCCTCATCGCGGACGTAGCACAGCTCAGTGATCCGTCCCAGGTCGATGAGCACCGACGGCGAGGCGAACCGCAGCTTCATGAGCGGCAGCAGCGAGTGCCCGCCGGCCAGGTACTTGGCGTCCTCGCCGTACTCGGCCGCGAGGCCGAGCGCCTCGTCGGCCGACGAGGCACGCCGGTAGGTGAATGCGGGCGGGATCACGAGTTCACCTCCGAGGGGTTGCGGGCGGGCGCAAGAGCCGCCGCGGACAGCGCCGCCTTCACGATGTTGTGGTAGCCGGTGCAGCGGCAGATGTTGCCCTCCAGGCCGGAGCGCACCTGCTCTTGGGTGGGCGACGGGTTCTCCTTGAGCAGGGAGACGATCGCCATGACCATGCCCGGCGTGCAGTAGCCGCACTGCAGGCCGTGCTCTTCGTGGAACGCCTGCTGCACGGGGTGCATCTGTCCCGCGTCGGAGGTCAGCCCCTCGAGCGTGGTCACGGAGCGCCCGTCCGCCTGGGCGGCGAGCACGGTGCACGACTTGACCGACTCGCCGTCAAGCAGCACGGTGCAGGCGCCGCAGGACGTCGTCTCGCAGCCGATGTTGGTCGCGGTGAGGTTCGCCACGTCGCGCAGGAAGTGCACGAGCAGCATCCGGTCCTCGACGTCCGCGGTGAATTCCTTGCCGTTGACGGTCAGTTCGACCTTCACTATGCGCTCGCCTGCCCTTCCCGTTGGCCAGAACCAGCCGGCTGTTTCGCGGCCTGGATCGCGTTCCACACCCGCTCCGGCGTGGTCGGCATGTCGATGTGCCGCACGCCGAGATGGGAAACGGCGTCGATGACGGCGTTCTGCACCGCCGGGGTGGCACCGATCGTGCCTGCCTCGCCGATGCCCTTGACGCCCAGCGGGTTCAGCGTGGTCGGCGTCTCGCTGGTCACCAGCTCGAAGCTGGGCAGCTCGGCCGCCGTGATCGCCTCGTAGTCCGCGAGCGTGGACGTCAGCGGGTTGCCGTCCGCGTCGTAGAGGATCTCCTCGCACAGCGCCTGTGCGGCGCCCTGGGCGATCCCGCCGTGCCGCTGGCCTTCCATCAGCAGCGGGTTGAGCACCGGGCCCGCGTCGTCGCAGGTGACGTGCCGCAGCAGCGTCACCTTGCCGGTCTCGGTGTCCACCTCGACCAGGGACAGCTGCGAGCCGAACGGGAACGTCGGCATGGCCTGGGTGAACCG
>DAHVAN010000321.1 GCA_027314595.1 Actinomycetota bacterium
GACTGTCTTGCGGGCCACGATCTGGGCTTGCGGCTGTTCTTCCCCGCCCCGGCCGCAGAATCGGGTATGTCATGTGCGTGCAGCCTGTTTCCTGGCCAGAGCCGGATCCGCGGATCGTGGCGGCGATCGCGGCGAAGTACCCGGGGAAGCGGCCCCGGCCGCTGGCGGTCCAGGTCCGCGACCATCTGGGCGAGTGGCTGCATGATGAGCAGTTCGCGGCCGCGTTCGGGACGCGGGGCCGTCCTGGCTGGTCCCCGTCGCGGCTGGCGCTGGTGACGGTGCTGCAGCGGGCGGGGAACCTGACGGACCGGCAGGCGTCCGAGGCGGTGCGGACCAGGATCGACTGGCAGTACCTGCTCGGGCTGGCGCTGGACGACCCGGGCTTTGATCACACGGTGCTGGCCGAGTTCCGGGCCCGGGTCGCGGATGCCGGACTGGAGCAGGCAGCGCTGGACGCGCTGCTGGAACGCCTGGCATCTGCCGGCCTGGTCAAGGCCGGCGGCAGGCAGCGCACCGATTCCACGCATGTGGTCGCGGCGGTGGCGGCGCTGAACCGGCTGGAGCTGGCCGGGGAAAGCGTGCGGGCCGCGGTGGAGGCCCTGGCGGCTGCGCACCCGGGCTGGCTGGAGCAGCGGGTCTGCGTCAGCGACTGGGCACGCCGCTACGGCACCCCGGTGACCTCCTGGCGGCCCCCGGCGTCGAAGGCGAAGCAGGATGAGCTGGCCATCGCCTGCGCGCGGGACGGGTACGCCCTGCTGGAAGCCGTCTATGACAAGTCGTCCCCGGCGTGGCTGCGCGAGCTGCCGACGGTGGACGTGCTCCGCCGGGTGCTGCTGCAGGACTGCACCCGGGTCGTCCGCGCGGACGGGCGGGAGGTGATCAGGCGGCGGGAGAAGGAGCCGGAGGGCGACGGTCTCCCGCCTGGCCATGCCCGGATCGCCTCACCCTGCGACGCCGATGCCCGCTGGGGCGTCAAGCGCGACGAGTTCTGGCTGGGCTGCAAGCTGCACGTCACCGAGACCTGCGACGACCAGCCGCGGTGCGGCTGCCCCGGCGGCGGGGCCGGCCACCCCGGCCATGAGGGGGACTGCGCGGCGCCGGCGTTCCCGAACCTGATCACCCACGTGGCCACCACCGGTGCCACGGTGACCGACAACCAGATGACCAGCGTCATCGACGACGGCCTGGCCGCAAAGGACCTGGCCCCGGGACGGCACTATGCCGATTCGGGGTACCTCAGCGCCGCGCTGGCCGTGGCCGAGGCCGCCCGGCACGGCACCGCGCTGATCGGGCCGCTGCTGGCGGACACCTCCGCGCAGGCCCGCGCCGGGGCCGGCTACGCCCGCGCCGACTTCGCCATAAGCTACGACACCCAGACCGTCACCTGCCCGCAGGGCAAGACATCGGCGTCGTGGACGCCGTGCACCCAGCGCGGCAGCGCCGCGATCGCGGCGACCTTCTCCCCGGATGACTGCGGCCCCTGCCCGGCCCGCAGCCTGTGCACCACCAGCAGCAAGAAACGACGGCAGCTCACCGTGCTGCCCCGTGATCTGGCCGAAGCCCGGGCTGCCGCCCGCGCCGCGGAGAAGACGACCCCGTTCCAGGCCGGCTACGCCCGCCGCGCCGGCGTCGAGGGCACCATGCACCAGGCCGCCAGCCACGGCGCAAGACGCGCCCGCTACCGCGGCCTGCCGAAAACCCGCCTCGACCACGCCTACATGGCCGTCGCGCTCAACCTGATCCGCCTGGAGGCCTACTGGACCGGCACCCCGCTGGACCGGCGACGGACCAGCCACCTGGCACGCCTCGAACTCGAACTCGCCGCATGACCTCCGAATTAGCCACCAGGATCATGGTCATCGTGGTCGGGGGATCGCTGAGTCTGCTCCCTGTCCCTGATGGCTGCCGGGTTCTGCGAGCGGCCGGGCGGGTCAAGGGGCGCCGCAGGCGCCCTTGATGCGGCCGGCCGGGAGCGGATCATGCCGGGCGGCGGGGCAGGGAGGCCGGTGGTGGCGGGTCTGGTTCAGCGGTCCGGGGTGGTGGCCTTTCTGTGCGGGGTGATCAGCCGTGGCGGCGGCCGGGGGGCCGGGGCCGTGAGCAGCCAGCCTTACCTGGGTCCGCGGGGCACGGTCGCTGCCCCGGCGACATGATGATTGATCGGGTGTCCCCGGCTGGCGGGGATGCGGTCGCTCAGTCTAATCAGGCCGTCCGCCTGGCCCGCCTGGGGCGGGCCGGCAGCGGCTGACAGCGTTTCGGCGGGAGCTGGCCGCGGTGGTCCCCATCGGGTGAGTTCGGCTGCGTATGTGGCCTGGCTGGGGCGGCGGTCACGGGCTGGTCACCATGGCACGGGGTCTCAAGCCGCGGGGGCGAGCCCGTCGTCGCCGAGCTCGGCCAGGATGTGGCAGGCCTGCCGGAGGATCTTGCGGGCCTCCGACAGCGCGGCGCGCTTGCCGTTGCAGCGGTCCTTGACAGCGGCGTAGTAGCCGTGGTCCGGCGCCGAGGCCCGGGCGTGGGTCTTGCCGGCCTCAATACACCGCCCAGCGCAGCACCGGCGGTCCTTGCCGGGACAGCCGCCCGGGCGGGCCCTTGCGGTCCGAGGACCACACGGTGACGTCCAGCCCGGCGAACCGGACCGCCTTGCGGGAGGAGGAGAACCGGTCTTTGCCGCCCAGCCAGCAGGTCATCGCCAGCGCGGTGACCGGCCCGACCCCGTACAGCCGCTCAGCCAGGATCTTGGCGCCGGCCAGGTGCCGGGCGGCGGCGGTCAGCTGGTGCCGCAGCTCGTGCATCCGGGCTTCCAGGGCTTCGAGTATCTCCAGCGCGGTAGCGACCTGCAGCTGCCCGGCCGGGGACAGCCATTCGGCGGTGACCGCCCGCAGCGCGGCCGCGCCCGCCTCGGTGCGCAGCGTTCCCGCGCCCAGGGCCGGGGCGCCGTGGTGGAACAGCACCGCATGGATCCGCTGCACCCACGCGGTGTGCTCGGCCCGCAGGTCGTGATAGGTCTCCAGCAGCGCCCGGGCTTCCAGGATGTGGCCAGGCGGGATCCAGCATTCGGGCAGCCGGCCCTCGGCCAGCAGCATCCGCAGGTGCCGGCAGTCGGTCTTGTCCGTCTTGGCATGCCGCTTGCGGCCACGGGCGAACGCGGTGTCGGCCGGCTCGGCCAGATGCGCCGCGATCCCGGCCGCGGCCAGTTCCTCCACGACATACCGCCATCCGGTGCACCCCTCGGCCGCGAACGCGACGTCCTCACGGCCGGCGGACCGTGCCAGCCAGCCCCGCAGGTGCTCCCGGTCGGCCGGGGCGATCTGGCCACGCTGCACCTGCCCAGTCTCAGTGTCGAGGTAGTCGAAAGTGATCTGTTTCCGGTGGATATCCAGCCCGCCTACGATGGGCATCGGGACCTCCTCACGCTCCGGAGGGGCGCACACCCCTCCATGCGAATTGCCTACGCAGTCAATCGTGACGCGTCTGAGCTGAGGAGGTCTCACCGCACCGGCCCCGACCTCAGCCCAGTCCGGCCCGATGCATGTCATCTAATTGCTCGGCAAATCGATCGTCGGCCGGAGCGCATGGACGCGCCGCGAACCGGACGTTCTGTACGGGCTGATGCGGGCGGAGACGGTGTCCTGGATCGGGCGGCCCTTCAGGGAATCTTCACCGGGCGAAGAATATGGGACGCTCCTGCGCGGCCATGGCCTGGCATCTGCATGATTCCCGTTGAGGATTCCTTGAACGACACGGGCGAGCACGCTCAGTCGCTGAGGTCGTCGGCTGGCGGCTGGAGTTGAGATCTGGTCGTTGGTCGCCTACGGTCCTCTCATGAGTGAGCTTCCTGATGCTGGGTCGTTTGGGGCGGCGTTCGTCGAGTTCATGCGGGTGATGTCGCTGGCGGCCGAGGGGCGCGAGTCCGCGGTGGCGGTGCGGCTGCGGGAGCATCTGGGGGCCGATCCTAAGGGCTTGCCGACCACGGGGGCTGAGTTTCCGTTGGCCGAGCACCCGAACCTGCAGCTGGCGCTGGACGCGGTGCTGGGTGGGGCTGAGCTGGTGGGCTTTACCGCGCCGCATATGGGGTTCGGGTCGATCGGTCTGGCTGAGATCGTCGCCGGGCACGCGATGACCGGTCCGATCTCCTTCGGGCCGGTGCGCTATGTCGATGTGGAGGTGGGCGACGGCCGGGTCGTGCAGTGTGTCGAGAGTGCCCTGGTGCTGGCCGTCTACGAGGAGGCGCCGCTGGCGCTGGTGCTGTCCCGGGGCGGGGATCATCCGATGCGCCCCTCCTCGGTGCGGCTGGAGGGCGTCTCGCCGGCGCCTGGGGCGGTGTCGGGGCTGCTGCGCGAGCTGCGCGCGGCGATGCGCGAGCACAACGTGTTCCGCGGCCGGATCATCTCCCTGCATCAAGACGAGCACGGCGGCAGCGTCGGGGTCCAGTTCCATACCGTCCCCGCGGTCACGCGGGCCGACGTGATCCTGCCCGAGGGGACGCTTGAGCGTCTGGAGCGGCACACGCTCGGGATCACCCAGAGTGCCCGGCGGCTGCGCGCCGCCGGCCGGCACCTCGGGCGCGGCGTGCTGCTGCACGGGCCGTCTGGGACGGGCAAGACGCTGTCGACGATGTACCTGCTCCACGCAATGGCCGGCCGCACGACCATCTTGTTGACGGGCCGCGGGCTCGGGCTGATCGAGCAGGCGCTGGCGATCGGCCGTGATCTGGCGCCGGCGACGTTCGTCTTTGAAGACATCGACCTAGTCGCCGCGGAGCGCACGATGGAGTTTGGCAGCCGGGGGGTGCTGTTCGAGCTTCTCAACCAGATGGAGGGCCTGGCCGAGGACGAGGACCTGCTTTTCGTGCTGACCACCAACCGGCCCGACCTGATCGAGCCTGCGCTGGCCGCCCGCCCGGGCCGGGTCGACCTGGCGCTCGAGATCCCGCTCCCGGACGCCGACGGGCGTCGGCGGCTGCTGGGTTTGTACGGAGCCGGCATCGAGATCGACGCCGGCTCAGTCGATCAGCTGGTCGAGCGCTCAGATGGCGTCAGCGGCGCGTTCATTAAGGAGTTGGTTCGCCAGGCCTGGCTGCGAGCCGCGCTTGAGGACCGCGAGCCGCCCACCGCCCAGGACCTGCGCCGCGTGCTCGATGACCTGCTCGAAGAGCGCTCGACCTTGACCCGGCGACTGCTCGGCCAAGGTGGCGACGACACAGACGGCCAGCCGTTTCCCGCCATGCGCCACGCCCTGCACGCCGCCGGGCTCCCGATCCCGGCTGCCGCCGAGACGTCCGAGGTGGCGTGAGCCTCTGGGTAGGGAGATGTCTCGATTGCTCGACCGCTGGCGTGACGCAAGTCACGTTTACGATGAGGCACCGAGTCAGGCGCCGAGCTGACCGGCGACGCCCCGAGCAGTAGGTCGGCGAGTCCGCGCATCCGGCGCGCCGTGGCCGCCAGGTCGAGCTCTACGCACAGCGCCACGCTGATGGCCTGGCCACCAAGGCTCAGCCGCACGCACTGTCAGCCTCCCCCAACATCCGCTCATGCGGAATCAGCCGTCGGCCGGTCCTGGCTGACCACGCGCCCGGCGTTGCAGCGGCCGGTGCCGGGGACAGGCTCAATCGTCATCCGTCACCCTGGCTGCTGACTGGCATGGCCCGCCCGGACCACCGCGACCCGCCGCCGAGCGGAGGAGCTCCGCCAGGGACCCCAGCTACGACGTGCCGGACGGCCGTCGCAAAGGCCGCCCGCCGGTCGATGGTCCTGCTCTACTGTCGTGACATGCCTGGCAGGAAGCGGCCGACCGATGAGGACGTCATGACTGCCCGTCGTGTCCTGCTCGACGGCCTCGCCCGCGACGCTGACATTGACGAGTTGGCGAGCGAGCTTGCTCCGCTGCACCCGCGCAACGACACGTTCCCCGGGGAGGTGCTCCTGCACCTTGCCGCGGACGCGCTGGATTGGTGCGGGGCCAGCCGGGCCGAGCCGCTGCCCCTGGAGGGACTGCGCGAGCGGTTCCTGCCCGAGACCGCCTTCCGCGGCCGGCGGAACGCCAAGCTCCGGTACGCGGTCCTGGCCGCGGCAGCCGTTCACGGCGGAACCGAACCGGACCTGCTGGATGAGGTCGCCTCGTGGCAGGCCGACGACTTCTGGCAGTACGCCATGTACGCGGCGGTCGCCTGCATCCGCGCCGCCGCCAGCCGGGCGGGCGTCCCGGTGCGCCAAGCATGCCGGGATCTCGACGAAGGCCCTGGCGACCAGGCGCCATAGCGATTCCGGGCGGCTTCGCGCTCGCGCCGAGGTGCGCGTGTCTGCGCGCCGATCGCCTGCTTCTGCGCGCGGAGGCCGCCGGGTGGACCGCCCTTGTCGTGGCAGGAGAAATCATCGCCGTTGCCGTGATCCGCAAGGTAGCCCGGGTGGCGCCGGGCGCACGACCCTGAGCGTGCCCGCCGCGTTGGCGTGACCCTACGGAGCAGGGCTGACGACGATAGCGAACGTCGCCGTTCCCCCGCCGCCGTAGCTGTCAGATACATCCGCAGTGACAATGAAGGTGCGGCCCACGGTGGGCGTGCCGCTGATGGTGAGCGTCGCGCCGTTCGCGGTGGCCGTCAGCCCGGGGGGCAGCAGCATGGATGCTGTACTCCAGGTGTAGCTGCCTTCGCCTCCCGTCGCGGTCAGCGTGCCCGAGTAGGGCTGGCCGACCGTGGCGGACACGGGAGCGCTGTTGGTGATTGTCACCGGCGTCTCGCTGACCGTGATGACGAGCGACCACGCCGCCGTCGCCGCGGGGTACTCGCCGTCGTTGGCGTACCCGTAGGGCGTCCACTGGCCGAGCGCGGTGGGCGTGCCGCTGATGGTGAGCGTCGCGCCGTTCGCGGTGGCCGTCAGCCCGGGGGGCAGCTTGGATGCTGCGCTCCAGGTGTAGTTGCCGTCACCCCCGGTCGCGGTGACCGTGCCCGAGTAGGGCTGGCCGACCGTGGTGGTCGTCGGGGCGTTGACGGTGACCGACATCGTGTGAGGCACGGGGGGGTAACTCGCCGGGGGTGGTGTCGTGGAACCCGCCGGGGGTGGTGTCTGGTTCGTTGCCGGCTGCGTCGTCGGTGACGTGCAGGTCAGCGTGTACGTCGCGGGACTGGAGGCCGTGCTGACCGGGCTGGTCACCACTAGGACGGCCTTACCAGAGCCGGAGGCACGCGGCGGGGTGATAGTCAGCGGTTTCACCGCCTTGGTGCCCGGTTTAGTGAACGTCAGGGTCGCGGGTGCGGAGTTCGCGCCGCCGGGCCGCGCCCAGTGATAGGTGACCCTCTCCGCTTTGGAGGCGCTGATCGAGCCGGTGGCGGTGAAGGCTGGCGGTGCCGTCACGCAGCTGACGGTCCTGGCCGCTGGCGTGACGGCCGCCGTGGCGGTGATCCCGCCCACGCTGCCGGAACCGCACACGAGCTTGTAGGTGGCCTGGTTCGAGGTCTGCGCGGCGGGGCTGATCATCTTGATCTCGCCCCAGCCGCTGCCTGCCGTCCCGGACTTGACCGTTTCTCCGGTCACTGCCTTGTGCCCGGCACGGGTGAAGGTCAGCGTGCGCACCGGGCCCGGCTTCCGTGACGAGTAAACCCACTGGTACTTCACCGTTCCCGGAGCGGCGGCGGACAGCACGCCGCTGTAGGTGAATGCCGTCGGCGTCGCGCACTTCGACGCCGACACCGGGGGCGTCACGGTAGCCACCGCCTTGAACGACGGCGAGCCGCTGCGGCTGGCCGTGGTGTGGTTCTGGTTCATCTCCGTCAGCGTGACCGCGGTGGCCGCGCCCCCGATAACAACGACCGCCGCCGCGATCGATGCGATGGCCAGGACCCGGCGCCTGCCGCCGCTGCCCCACCTGATCATGGTCCAGCTCCTTGGTCAGCCGGGCCGGTAGCGCTGATTTTGCCCGCCAGCCGACCAAGGATATCGACGGGCACAGCTTGGACAAAGTCCACTTCTGGTCACTTCTGCGCATCAATTTCCGCGGGCCGGACTCGGCAGGTGCCGTGTTAGGAGACGGGCCGCACCTGCAGGGGGTGGCGGCGCGGGCGGCCAGGAAGCGAGACGTTAGCGTTGAGCGCCGCGGCCACCACCCAGGCCTGCGGGGCCGGGTGCTGGCGGACCTGCCGCCAGCGCGACAAGGCCCGGGCGAACGCCTCCGCGACCAGGTCCTCTGCCGCGTCTTTGCTGCCCGTGCTGACATAGACCGCGCAAGCATCTGTTCCGCGCCGCCTGATAGAACGCGGCGCGGGAGTAGGCACGGTCCGTTCAGGATAGTCCGATTCTTTTTCCCCGAACGGGGGCGTGGCGCCTGCTATCCGCATTCGACATCCCATGAGCAGGACACCGGGCCATGACGAGACTTCTCTCAGGTAGGGAACCGCTAGCGGGACTGGGGGTTAGCTACCCGCGCGCCAAACCGCAGGCGTTGCCCCTTTCCGCCGCACCGAGGGCAGTTTCCCCATTTCCGCGGAGTGCTTCCCCAGTTGTTCTTGCGTCCTCTGCACCAGCGGCACCGAGCGTACGGGTGCCAGCGAAGGGAAAGCCGCCACCACCCGAAGGCGGCGCCGGTGACGGCGATCAGCACGAGGTATCCCACGGATTAGCTCCGTCCTGGCTGGGTTCTGGTGTGTGACCTGCGGAAATTAGCCGGGTTAGGCCGCTTTTCCGGGTTAGGCGAGCCTCGTGGGCCCTGCTGAAACTCTGGTTCAAGGCACCGGGGGCGCGCCTCACTCATTCCGGGCGGTCCTACGGGCGCCGCGGGTTCTCCGGGGAAAGGCGCGGATTTCCTGAGCCGCCGCGGAAACGGGCGCAGGCCCGGCTTGGCGATGGCCACGATGCGCCGGGGAAGGGTCGAGCCGGCAGGGGTGATACACGGGTGATCATCTGCGACGTCCCCCGAGGCAAGTCAGGGGCCTGGCGGCCTGGCACCGCGAACTCGCGCGCAAGCTGGCCGAACGGCAAAGCGTGATGACCCCCGCCGAAGAAATGACGAGGGCCGTCTACGGACGTTCTGGGCTACGGCCAGGTGCCCGGACAGCGAATAGGGGGTCGTCTCCGGTTTGGTGCCGGACCTGCCTGGATCAGCCGGGCTTGACCTCGAGCGCGGAGGTGATGTCGGTGTGGCCGAAGTCATCTCCCTTGAACAGCAGGTCTTCTCCGCTGGCCTTGGCCAGTGCGTACGCGAAGCAGTCACCGAAGTTCAGGCCGGCCTTGTGGCCGCTGCCCTTGCCGAAGTCACGGTATGCGTCACGGGCGATGCGGGCCTGGTCACCGGTCACGGGCTCGACGCGCAGTTCCGCGGTCTGCGCGAGCTCGTCGAAGCGGCGGCTGGCCACCGGGTCCCGGCTGGCATCGATCACGACCGCGGTCTCCAGCCAGTTCGCGGCGGAGATCCGCCTGACCTGCGCGCGCTCGATGGCGCGGGCCATCTCGCCGGCATCGGGCTCGGCGCGCAAGATCGCGATCAGGGCAGAGGTGTCGATGATCACGCGGGCAGCCCGTGCTCGTCGTAGAGCAGGTCGCCGTGGTCTGCGCTGCGCCATGGCTCATGCAGCCTCGGCGCGGTGTCGGCGCCGATGGCCAGGAGCCGGTCAGCCAGGCCCGCCTCGCGCAGGTGCCGTACCCGGTCCAGGCGCTCGCGGACCGCGATGGTCACCGCCGTCGTCTGCGTCTCACCGGTCAGCGCGGCGAGTTCCCTGACGAGATGGTAAGTCTCGGCGTTCTTGATGTTCAGGCTCATGATCTGCCTTTCTACCCTGCTGATGCTACCAGGGTACCCTCGCCCAGCGAGCACTCCCCGGCCGTGCACGTCCGCCTGGCGATCTGCATGCGCTTCCCCCTTCCCTGGGCCCTCATCGGCAGCTTCCTGTAAGGGTGGTCGTATCTCGCCGGACCGGGCGCAGTGCATGCAGGCTGGCACGTGCCGGTTATCGGATCGCCGGAGTGCAGAAGGAGCACGGCGGCGTGCTCGGCGCGAAGCCGGGCCAGGCAGGCCATCGGGGGCCTCGTCAGGGGGCGAGCCGGTTGGGGCCGCGGAACAGGAAGGTTGCTTCCCGCAGCGAGTCCAGGCCTAGCAGGATCATTAGCAGGCGTCCCAGGCCGAGGCCGAATCCGCCGTGCGGCGGGCAGCCGTAGCGGAAGCAGTTGAGGTAGTCCGTCATGGGCCCGGGCGAGAGCCTTTTCTCGGCGGCTTGCCGCAGCAGGACGTCGTAGCGGTGCTCGCGCTGGGCGCCGGTGGTGATCTCCAGGCCCTTCCACAGCAGGTCGTAGCTCAGCGTCAGGTCCGGCCTGTCGGCCGGGCGCATGTGGTAGAACGGCCGGGCGCTGGCCGGGTAGCGGGTGACGAACGTGAACTCGTGGCCGGCTTCCGCGGCGAGGCGCCGCTCGCCTTCGGGGTTCAGGTCCGCGGCCGGGCCGTCCCATCCCCGCGCGCGCAGCATCCGCTGGGCCTCGGCCATGGTGATCCGGTGGAACGGGACGTGCGGAACTCTGACGTCCAGGCCGTGGCGGTCCGCCGCTGCCGTCAGGACGTGCACGAGCATGCGCTCCTCGAAGTCCATCACGTCCTCGACATCGTCGATCCACGCGAGCTCGACGTCGACGCCGGTGAACTCCGTCGCGTGGCGGGAGGTGAACGACGGCTCCGCGCGGAACACCGGGCCGACCTCGAAGACCCGGTCGATGCCGGCGGCGATCGCCATCTGCTTGTAGAACTGCGGCGACTGCGCCAGGTAGGCGTCCTTGCCGAAGTAGCCGAGCCTGAACACCCCGGCCCCGGACTCCGACGCGGTCCCCATCAGCTTCGGCGTGTGCATCTCGGTGCAGCCGTTCGCGAAGGCGAACTCCCGCATGGCGTTCTCCACGGTCGTCTGGACCGCGAAGACCTCGCGGGCGCCGGGACGCCGGCGGACGTCCAGGAACCGCCAGTCGAACCGGTGCTCAGGACCGGACCGCTCATCGACCGGCAGCGGCGTCTCGGCCCGGCCGGCGACCGTGACGTCTTCCGGGACGATTTCCAGGCCGCCGAGCACGACGGCCGGGTTCTGAACGACGGGTCCGGTGATCCGCACGGCCGACTCGATGGTCAGCCCCTCGATTGCCGCCTCCAGCGGGCCGCCGTCACGCCGGTGCGCTATCTGGACGGTGCCGGTATGGTCACGGACGACCGCGAACTGCATCGCGCGCTGCAGGCGCAGCGCCTGCACCCAGCCCGCGACAGAGACGGTCTCTCCAATGTGGTCGCGCAGCCCGGCGACCAGGGTCCTTCGGATCATCGCAAAGCCCTCCCAGGCTCATCTGCAGTGATCCCTGGGGGGCGCGGGCGAGCAGGGTACCTCGCGGTGCCACCGCGCCTTCGCTGCCAGCCGGCAGCCTCATAGAAACAAAGCGCTCGGGAGTGTCTTCACCGCGGGGCGCGAGACGGCCTTCTCAGCTCCCAGCCGTTCTCTGTGCTCACGCTGGACCGGGTTACTTGGTTCCGTCAACGCGCTGCCGGTAGTCTAGCGGGCGGCCGCCCCGCCGCTCAGCGCGGACACGATGTGCTCGGCGATCGCCAGGCTGGAGGTCGCGGCCGGCGACGGCGCGTTGCGGACGAGCATCACCCGGTCCGTCGACTGCAGCACGAAGTCGTCGACGAGGCTGCCGTCCCGGCGCACCGCCTGCGCCCGGACGCCGGCCCCCGACCGCACCATGTCACCGGGCCGCATGTCGGGCAGGTACCTTGCGCACGTTGGCCAGGTAGCGCCGCTTGACCAGCGAGCCGCGTGCACCACGCCGCTGTTGTGCCCGCTCTGATGGGCGACCCTCGTCCTCCGCTTCTATTGCGACCTGCCCGTCGAGGAGACGGCGGCGGAGCTCGGCTGCACGCCGGGCACGGTGAAGAGCCAGACCGCCAAGGGGCTGAGCACGCTGCGCCGCTCGCTCGCCCCGGTACCGGCCGAGGAGGCCTGACCATGGACGAAAACACCGTCCGCACCCTGCTGCACGCCATCGCCAGCACGCCCGAGCCCCAGGCCAGGATCGACGTCGGCCGGGCCCGCCGCCGCGGCCTGCGCCGCCTGTGGATCCGCCGCGCCGTCGCTCCCGCCCTCGCCATGGTCGCGGTACGGGGATCGTGACCGTCCCGCACGTGTTCCCTTCCGATCATTCCGAACGGGCCGTCGCGCCTGCCCGCCGCCAGACCGTCTCCCGTCCCGTGGTAAGCGCCCCGGCGGCGTTCAACCCGCTCGTCCCGTACGCGGCGTTCGGCTGGCTCCCCGCGGGCTTTTCCGAAGGCGCCGCGGCCGGCATCAAGGTGAACGAGGGGTTCACCTCGGGGACGGCCTTCACCGGCATGGAAGCCGCCGATCTCGTGGCAGGCCACCTGGTGTACCTGCAGGTGAACGCCCGGGGCGCCTGCCCGTTCACGGTCGCGGCCGCTCGGCCGGGCGTCCGCTCAGGCAAGGACGTCCCTGGCCTGGGAGTACGCGCCGGGCGCGTGGGCTTCGCTGGAGACGAGCATCACTCCGGCGGCGGATGAGCCGCATTCGCGCCGCCTGGCCGCCGAGCGCGGCTGGGTGCTGAGCCCGCGCGACAAGAAGGACCGGCTCACCGGCATGACCAGCCCGGCGCAGGTGGCGGCCGCGATCAGGTCCGGCAAGCTCATCGCGGTGTCGGCCGCGACGCACGCGCTGCTCCTGAAGATCGCCGGCCGTGTCGCGTTCGGCCAGACCACGCCGCTCTCGTTTCCGTTCCGGCTGCCCGGCCCGCTGCCCGCTGGCTGGCGGCTCACCCAGGCGACGTTCACGCTGTCCGGCGGCCGGCTGGCCGGCGATGGCGTCGAGGCCGGCCCTGCCGCGGACCCGACCGCGCTCACCGTCGGCGCCTCCGCCGGAACCGGGCCGGCCGCCTGCAACTTCGTGTACGGACAGTCCTCCTATCTCACCCGGGTCGCTGTGCAGTGGGTGTACCGGGTCATCAGCGAGCCGGACAAGCACGTGCAGAGCCTGTGCGCGAGAGCCGTCGTGGACGGTCTCAGCCAGGTCCTCATCGCGCTCGACATGAACACTCCGGGCTCGAACGCCGCGCTGCCCGGCAGCGCGGAACTCGGCGGCGCCCTCGGCGTGCTCGCGCGGCTGCGCTTCCTCGGCCCCGCCCCGTCCGCCTGGACCACGACCCCTCTCGGCTAGCGACGCCCAGGGCCGGCGCGGGCCGGGATTCGGACAAATAGGGCGCAGCGACGTCAACTCGAATGTTCGTGTGTAGTTTGACCCCCTCCGCGGGGTCAAACTACACACATAAGCCGGTCAATGCCGTCGGCGGAGCAGAATCCGCGCCGGATGACCGGTTCCCGGCGGATACCGTTGACCGGGTGAAGAGGGCGTTGCGATGGGCGTGGCGGGCGGCCGCCGGCGTCGCGCTGTGCGCGGTGCTCGCGCCTGTCGTGCTCGGCTCGTCCCGGGGCGCCGCGCGGGCGGACTCGCGCCCTGTCGCGCACGTCGTGATCGTCGGCATCTCCGGGCTGCGCTGGACCTTGGCCGGCGCGAGGAGCACGCCGGTCCTGTGGCGGCTGGCAGGCGAGGGCTCGGTGGGGTCGCTCGTCGACTACGCGGAACGGCCGCTCGCCTGCCCCGCCGACGGCTGGCTGACGCTCAACGCGGGCGCCAGGGCGCAAGGACCGCGCCCGTGCGCGGTGCTGCCCCCCGTCATCCCGGCCGGCCCGGGCGCGAGGATCCCGGCCATGGCCGGGATCGTCGGCTACAACCAGCAGTTCCACGAGAGCCCGGTCTGGGGCCTGCTGCGCAGCCTGGCGGGCTGCGCGACCGCCGTAGGCCCCGGTGCCGCGCTCGCGCTCGCCTCCCCGGCCGGGGCTGTCTCGTCCTACCTGCCGTCACCATCGCAGGTCACCGCGCAGATGCTGGCCCGCTGTCCGCTGACCGTCATCGATCTAGGCGCCCTCACCGTTCCCGAACGGAAGGCGGCGTCTGCGGCCGACCGCATGCTCGCCCGGATCGTGGCCGGCCTGCCCCCGGACACCCTGCTGCTTGTCACCGCTCCGGGAGCGGCGCCTGGCCGCCTTCCGCACCTGCTGTCCGTCGTGGTCAGCGGTCCTGGATTCGCGGACGGCCTGCTGCGCTCGACGTCTACCAGGCAGCCGGGGATCGTGACGCTCACCGACCTGACCCCGACGGTCGCCGGCTGGCTCGGCCGGGCGGCGCCCGCGGGCATTGCCGGCGCCCGGCTGACAAGCACGGCGAGGGGCTCGCTCGACTCCGCCGTCCGGGCGCTGACCGGCAGGGACACGGCCGAACAGGTGTGGATAACCACGCACGGCTGGTTCTTCACCGGGTACGCGGTCGCGGACCTGGTCCTTCTCGGCCTGCCCGCCCTTGTCTTCTGGGGCAGCGATCCCGGCCGCGCGCGGCGCCGGACCCGCTGGTGGCGGGCCTGCGGTGTCTTCGCGGTCGCCGTCCCGGCCGGCACGTTCCTCGCGGACCTGGTGCCCTGGTGGCTGCACGTCCATCCGGCGGTGTGGCTGTACGGCATGGCCGCCGCCTGGGCCCTGGTCATCGGGGCCATTGCCCTCGCGGGCCCGTGGCGGCGGGACCCGCTCGGCCCGTTCGGCGCGATCTGCCTGTTCACGCTGGCGCTGCTCGGCGCCGACGTCATGACCGGGTCCAGGCTGCAGCTCGAGACGCCGTTCGGGCTGTCACTGACCGAGGGCGGCCGCTTCTACGGAATCGGCAACGGGGCGCTCGGCGTGTACTGCGCCTGTGCCCTCGGCGGGGCGGCCTGGCTGGCCCTGCTCGCGTCGCGCCGCTTCCCCGGGGACCGCAGGCCGGCGGTCCTGGCGGCGGCCGCGGTGGGGCTGTTCGCGGTCGTGGCGTCCGGCTGGCCGGGATTCGGCGCCAAGGTCGGCGGAACGATCGCGCTCGTGCCCTGCCTGCTCCTGCTGCTCATGAGGCTGGCGGACGTCAGGGTCAGCTGGCTGCGCGCGGCGCCGGTGGCCGTGAGCGGACTGGCGCTGTTCCTCGTGTTCGCCCTGGTCAGCTACTTCCTCCCCGCGGCGGGCAGCTCCGACATGGGGGCGTTCGCCGGGGACCTGCTGCGCGGCCAGGGCGGCGCGCTGCTCGAACGCAAGATCAGCTCCAACCTGGGAACGCTGACGATGAGCGTGTTCAGCTGGCTGATCCCTGTCGTCGCGGTCGCGGCGTGGGCGGCGTTGTGGCGTCCGGCGGCGCTGCGGCTGCGGACACTGCAGCGGGCCTTCGCCGCCGAGCCGCTGCTGCGGACCGTCCTCTGGATGGTCTGGCTGGTGCTTGTCCTCGGCTGGTTCGCGGACGACTCAGGCGTCGTCGTCCCCGCCGTCGCGCTTCCGTTCGCGGCGCCGCTGGCGATCTCGATGGCAGCGGCCGTTTCGTGTGCGTTTGACGGGACAGGCTATCGTGGTACCGCCTTCGCCGGGCCTTCCGTCGCAGGCGCGGTCCCGAGGTGAGGCAGAGGACGCCGGAGTGCAGTACCAGCTTTCGCGTGCCGTGATAGGGCCGTTCCTGCACGCGATGGGACGGCCGAAGGTCGACGGCAAGGAGAACATCCCGGCGGCTGGATCCGCCATCCTCGCGTCCAACCACCTGTCGTTCATCGACTCCATGTACCTGCCGCTGATGATCGAGCGGCCTGTCGTCTTCCCGGCCAAGGCCGAGTACTTCGCGGCCAAGGGTCCGCTCGGGCGGCTGTGGGCGGCCTACCTGCGGTCCACCAACCAGCTTGAGATGGACAGGGACGGGGCACGGTCCGCGCAGGCGACACTGGCGGCGGCGCTGGACATCCTGCGTGCGGGCGAACTGTTCGGGTTCTACCCGGAAGGCACCCGGTCCCCTGACGGCCGGCTTTACCGCGGCAGGTCGGGGATCGGCTGGCTTGCCCTGAACTCCGGTGCCCCGGTGCTACCGGTGGCGATGATGGGCACGAGGAAGATGCTGCCCCCGGGCGCGCCGCTGCCTCGTCCGACCCGGATCGAGATCAGGATCGGCAAGCCCATGGAATTCGGCCACCTGGCAGGTGAGCCGCCGGCCAGGGCGCGGCGCAGCGTCGCCGACGAGGTGATGCGGGCGATCGGCGAGCTATCGGGCCAGGAGTACGTCCACCAGTACGCCTCTGACGTAAAGGCCCAGCTAGCCGACGGGACGACCAGGCCGCGAGCGTAACCGCGGCTCTTCGTCCCCTGACGCCGCGGGCTGCGGCCCGGTGGCGTTCGGCTTCCACACGTACATCGGGCCGGTGTTGGCCGGCCGCTCGGGGAGGTCCGCGGGTACGGGCGCCGCGGCGAACTTCTCTGGCGACTCCTCCCACGGGGCCGCCGGGGCCGCTGGCGGCGCCGGGAACGCCGGACCCGAGGGCGGCAGGGCCGGGTATGGCGGGGAGGCCGGAAGTGCCGGGTATGGCGGGTATCCCGCCGGCTTCTCCGCGGGCAGGCTGGCGGCCTCCCACGGGGGCTGCCCCGTCGCCTTCCGCCTGCGCTGCGCCCGCCCAGGCGCCCCGGCCGCGCCAAGCGCGCCGGCGACCGTCACAGGGACGATCCGCGGGCCGCCGTTCGTGCTGCCCGCGCCCATGCCGCGGCTGGCGGCGCCGCCCGCGCCCGGACCATGGGCGCCCGTGCCGGAACCGAGCGCGCGCGGCTGCCCCCAGACGCCGGAGCGTGGCTGTCCGTCCGGCTGCGGACGTGCCCCGGGCGCTCCGGGCGC